>RFGV01000493.1 GCA_003696605.1 Chloroflexota bacterium
CCCCAGAACAACTATGTAACAATACCAATCCACTTCTAACAAACCCAATCACTGACGAAACGGCCGTTATCCCAAGAAACGGCCGTTTCCCTTCTACAAACAAAAATGACAAAAGCCATAAAAATCGCCCTTCCCATCCTTACCCCCATTCTTTCCATCATTTTCTTCATACCCCTTCTCGCTTCCGCAGCACAAACAAATGTTGTTATTTCCGAAATCGCCTGGATGGGAACGGCCGTATCCTACAACCACGAATGGATAGAGCTTTACAATCCCACCTCCACCTCCATCGACCTCACTGGCTGGCAGCTCTCCGCGGCCGACGGCACTCCTGATATATCCCTATCAGGCACAATCCCACCCAAAGGATATTTCCTTCTGGAAAGAACCAGTGACAACACCATCCCCAACGTTCCCGCCGACATCATTTATTCCGGCAGCCTCAACAACACCGGCGAAAACCTTTTCCTGAAAAATCAATCAGGAATAACCGTAGACCAAATTAATGCCAGCACCGGATGGCCTTCCGGCTATTCAACATCTACCGCCCGAATCCCGATGAAACGGATTGACCCCGCCGGCGATGGCAGCCAACCAGACAACTGGACATACAGCCCTAAATGCGGAACACCTACCACCAGCGGCGGCATCACCTACAGCTGCACCCCCACCGTAACGGCCGTTTCCCAGCCGTTTCAATACGAAATCTACTTCAACCCCCTTATAACAGCCACCACCACAACCACAGTCCCTACCCAAATGGAAAGCCGCCTTGTTCAAACCATTAACAATGCCCAAACTTCCATTGACATCGCCCTCTACGGCATCAACAGACAAAGTATCATTGATGCTTTAATTGCCGCCCATAACCGCGGTATATCAGTCCGCATTGTCGGCGACAACGACGCGGCCGCCAACGATTATGCCGCCACCTACCAAACCCTGACAGCCGCCGGTATCCCCCTTGTCACCGACAACAGCCCGGACATACACCACAACAAATTTATGGTGGTAGACGGCCGTATCCTCTGGACAGGCAGCACAAACTTCACAGACACCGGTCTCACAC
>RFGV01000494.1 GCA_003696605.1 Chloroflexota bacterium
CCACACCACACAGGCCTGCTTTCCAAGCATAAATTCATTAGCTCCTATGCAAACAAGATCAGCCTCCGTTTTGAGAAAATCCCCCCTGTGTTATAATAATTCGCTGGTTTTTAAATCCTGAATTTACAAGGACTGAGGACTCCCACGTGTCAACCCACCAGAAGTTCTCAGTCCTTAATCTTGCTGGTTAAAGAAAAATGAAACTATCCGTTATTATTTGTTGCTACAACGAACGCGCAACCATTCGTGACGTCATCCAAAAAACCAAACAAGTCGATCTTGGCCCAGGCTGGGATCGTGAAATCATCATCGTAGACAACTGCTCTACCGATGGCACGCGTGAAATTCTGGAACAAATAAACGACCCAGAAATCCGCGTCATCTTTCATGAGAAAAACATGGGCAAAGGCATGTCCATCCGCACTGGAATTGAGCACATGACCGGTGATTACATGATCATTCAAGATGCAGACGCAGAGTATGACCCGGCCGAACATGCAAACTTTTGCCGCAAAGCCGAAGAAACCAAAGCAGCAGCCATCTTTGGCTCTCGTGTCCTGGGGGGTGATGTTCGGTACAAGTATGCCCATGCCTACTTTGGTGTTCGCTTCCTTACCTTTGTTACCAATTTACTCTTTGGCAGCAACCTGACTGATGTCGCTACGGCAACCAAAATGGTTCGTGCCGATGTAGTCAAATCTCTCAATCTCACTACGACTGATTTCAACCTCGATTTTGAACTACCAGACAAAATTCTGCTCTCAGGACATGAGATCATTGAAATACCCATTAGTTACAATCCGCGTACTTATGAAGAAGGCAAAAAAATCACTTCCCGTGATGGCTTCAAGGCATTAATGACCATGCTCCGCGATCGCCTTGGACTTTCTCCTGTGCTCAAGCAATCTGTCACTCAGGTTGAACAAACACCAACTTGATATGTTTTGGGGGCAACCACCATGAAAATTGTCGTAACAGGCTCTATTGCATTTGATTATCTGATGTCATTTCCTGGCCGTTTTGCTGATGCACTGGTTGCTGACCAATTGCACACAATTAGTCTGAGCTTCCTGGTAGATAGTATGAAGCGGCAACGGGGGGGCACAGCGCCCAATATCGCTTATACGTTGGCTTTGTTGGGTGGACGGCCGAAAATCATGGCCACTGCTGGTGAGGATTTTGGCGAATACCGGCAATGGTTGGAATCTCACGGTGTAGATACTTCTGGTATTGTCGAAATAGAGGGGGATTATACGGCATCCTTCTTTGTGAATACCGACCAGGACCAAAACCAAATTGCCAGCTTTTATACAGGCGCAATGGCTCATGCACGGGAACTCACCTTTGCCGAATATGCGGCGGATGCCAATTTGGTGATTATTTCTCCCAATGACCCGGATGCCATGCGCAATTATGCAGCTGAGTGTAAACAATTGAATATTCCGTACATTTATGACCCCAGCCAGCAAACCATTCGCTTGAGTGGAGAAGATTTGACCAATGGCCTGACAGGTTGCTTTTTGCTTACTGTTAATGAGTATGAATATTCGCTCATACAGGAAAAAACAGGCCTGAAAGAATCTGATATTTTGGATCGGGTGCAGGGTTTGCTGGTAACCAAGGGGAAGCATGGCGCCCGACTGGTGGTAGAAGGGAATGAGTATGCAATTCCGGTAGTGCCTCCACAAAAGGTCGTGGAACCAACTGGTGCTGGTGATGCTTTCCGTGCCGGGCTGATGCGGGGAATGCAGTTGGGATTGCCATGGGAGATTTGCGGTCGTATGGGGGCTTTGGCTGCCACGTATGTACTGGAACAGCTTGGTACGCAAAATCATCGGTTTACCCCTCAGGAGTTTGTCACTCGTTATCGGCAATATTTTGATGATGAAGGGGCTTTGGATGCCCTTTTGCAAGATTAACTGAATTTTTCAAGAAGGAGATTTTTGTCATGGATTTTGATATTAAAAATGTTGACCTGGCACCTGGTGGACGCCTGCGAATTGAGTGGGCAGAGCAGGAGATGCCTGTGTTACGTGGTATTCGTAAGCAGTTTGAGAAGGATCGGCCGTTTGCCGGCATGCGTGTGAGTGGTTGCATGCATGTGACGACAGAAACAGCGAATTTGATGGTGACGTTGCAGGCTGGTGGCGCAGATGTGGTGTTGTGTGCCAGTAATCCGCTGAGCACGCAGGATGATGTGGCGGCTTCTTTGGTGTCTCACTTTGAAATTCCGGTTTTTGCTATTAAGGGTGAAGATACGGAGACTTATCATCGGCATTTGAATGCGGTATTGGATCATAAGCCGCATATTGTTATGGATGATGGTGCGGATGTGGTCAGTACAGTTCATCGGTCACGACGGGAATTGCTGAGCACTATCATTGGTGGCACAGAAGAAACGACAACTGGTATTGTTCGTTTGCGGGCTATGGCGAATGATGGCGCGCTGGCATTTCCTATGATTGCTGTGAATGATGCATTGACCAAACATTTGTTTGACAATCGGTATGGGACAGGCCAGTCCACAATGGATGGTATTATTCGGGCAACCAATATCCTGATCGCGGGCAAGACGGTGGTAGTGGCTGGTTATGGCTGGTGTAGCCGTGGTATTGCCATGCGTGCCAAGGGGTTGGGGGCGAATGTGATTGTGACGGAAGTGGATCCGCTGAAGGCATTGGAAGCGGTTATGGATGGTTTCCGTGTGATGAAGATGATTGATGCTGCGCCTTTGGGTGATATTTTTGTGACGGCAACGGGTGATATTAATGTGATTGATAAGCATCATATGGCTGTGATGAAGGATGGGGCGTTGTTGGCTAATTCTGGTCATTTTGATGTGGAAATCAATAAGAAGGCGTTGCGGGAGTTGTCGGTTGGTGAACCGCGTCTGGTACGGCCGTTTGTGGAACAATTTACCCTGAAAGACGGCCGTAAACTTAACTTGCTCGGTGAAGGTCGCCTCATTAACCTGGCCGCTGCGGAAGGACACCCGGCCTCTGTGATGGACATGAGTTTTGCCAACCAGGCTCTGGGCGCAAAATACTTGATTGAAAACCGGGACAAACTGGAAAACAAGGTTTACGCTGTACCAGAAGAAGTGGACAAGGAAATTGCTCGTATCAAGCTGGAGTCTATGGGTATTCAGATTGATCGTTTAACTGAAGAGCAAATCAAGTACCTCAACTCTTGGGAAGAAGGTACATAATTTACCAGAACAATTGACTCTGAACAGGGTGGTGGGATAGCTGGTCGGTTTTGTCCCGCTACCCTGTTCGTATATTATCGTCAGCACATCATGACAACCCCGCTAGATCATCACGAAGGCAATCGTACCGGCGCTGTAAAAGCAGCCCGTGTGTTTTCCAATGTTGTTAGTCCACCGGTGATGTTTGCAATTTTAGGGCTGGTGATGGCTATTCGGGAAACGGCCGTTTGGCCTGGTTTCCTCTGGGCAGCCATGTACGGCCTTATTGTTTCCCTTCTCCCCATCCTCTTTGTCCTCTACTTACTCAAAACTGGTCATATCACCGAACTCCATATGAGCAACACACGCGAACGACATCTCCCATATATGGCGGCCGTTCTTTGTGCCGGACTTGCTTTCCTGCTCATTACCAGCTTCAATGGTCCCGCATTACTTCGCTGTCTTACCATCTTCAATATCATTGAATTGGCAGCACTGGGGTTAATCAACATCTACTGGCTTATCAGCATCCATGCGACCGGTATCATGGCTACCCTGGTTATTAGCTGGCTTGTTTTTGGCTGGCAGGCAGCCCTGTTGGTTTTGCCTTTTGTGGTTGGGGTGTGCTATGTGCGGCTCTACCTGAAGCGGCATACACCGGCTCAAGTTGTAGCTGGCTTGCTTTTGGGTGTTGTCTCTGTATGGGCTTTGACGTTTATTGGCTGTTTTCAGGGGTAAACAACTATGAGTTTGTTTGAACAAGACCGATTCATTGTCCGTTTGCAACAACGTGTTTTGGCTGAGAGTAAAATTGTGGCTTGTTTTTTGGCAGGCTCATATGGTCGCCGTAAAGAGGATGATTTTTCTGATCTGGATGTCGCGCTGGTGTTTGCCAATGAGTCGGATCGTGAAAATACCTGGATGGAACGACGGGCATTTGTGCAGTCGGTCTTGCCTTATGTTCCGGCCAAGTCGTTTGATGCGGTACATATACGGCCGTTTTTTCACATCGCCCTTTACAGCAACGGCGCAAAAGTTGATTACCGATTTGAAACACAATCCTCTCTGGAGCCAAACCCCTGGGATAGTGAAATCCGCATCCTCAAAGACAGCGACAAATGGGCCGAAAACTATCAGGCCATGTGTGCGCGGACATTACTCCCACAACCTCGCCTGACAACGGAAGAGTTAATTCACCTGGATGAACGATTCTGGGTCATGTTTTGGGATGTGTTCCGGCTGTTATTGCGTGGTGACCACGACAAGCCATTTACGGTGTATCTGGAACTGTTGCACTTCACGCTGCCACCGTTACTCCGTGTGTTGCCACCCGAAGAACCGGCCAGACGAGCCCTTTTACAGGCTACCTATCAGCAAGATACACGTGTGACACGACAGCATTTGGGCCAGCTTCTGGGCGCATACCTGGCCGCAAGAACGGCCGTTGTGCAGCGACTGGATCTGGCTTTTACCCCACATAACACGTTTGAGTCGGCTGTAAAGCGGCTGGTGGAGCGGTGGGCGCGGGTTGATTGAGCAACTCGGCCAGCAAGGTACCAGGAGAAACGGCCGTTTCCATCTCCGCCAAAATCTCCCCGACCAATTGCCCATCATTCGCCACCAACAAGCGAGATAAAAAAGGCGCACACACCGTCATCCCCTCAAAATACCGCTTAAGATGCTTGCGAAAAAGCACCACCCCATCAAAACCATAATACGCCAACATCTCCTGCAAATGTAACCGCACCGTTGCCAACAAATCACCAAAACAAAGCGAATTTTTATCCCGGCGGGCAAATATCCACGGATTTCCAATGGCGGCCCGACCAATCATCACCCCATCACAACCCGTATACGCCTTCATACGGTCAATATCAGCCGCCACACACACATCCCCATTCCCCACCACCGGCACACTAACAACCTGCTTCAAAGCCGCAATCGCATCCCAATCCGCCTTGCCCCCATACCTTTGCACTTTGGTACGGGCATGGATCGCAATAAGAGCAACGCCATTATCTTCCAAAATTCGGCCAATCTCCAGAAAATTCCGCTCATCCTCATCCCAGCCCAGGCGAATTTTGGCTGTTACCGGCACGGACAAATGGCTGGTTAACAAGCGAAATGTTTCCGCCACCAGCGCCGGTTGCCGCATCATACCAACACCAGCCCCACGCCCACTGACCTTGCGCGTAGAACACCCCATGTTTATATCAACAATATCTGCCCCTAATGGCTCAATTCGCAAGGCAGCTTCCAAAATCTTGCGGGCATCGTTGCCAAAAATCTGAAAAACCATTGGGTGTTCGTCTGGCTTTTTGTCCAACAAACGGCGGTAACGCGGATGAATTTCCCGCCCCAACAACGCTTCAACAGGTACGAATTCTGTATAGTGCATGGCTGAACCATAGGCACGACATAACGCCCGATAGGGAACATCAGAGTAACCGGCCATTGGCGACAAAATAACATCGCCGTAAACAGGTATATCACGAACGTAGAAGGCAGGTTGCTTGTTCATAGGGGCGGATTATATCAGCTATTGGCATGGTGTACAGAGGCGTCAGGAGAGGGCATTTAGCCACTGGCGCACGTGATGGAGAACGGCCGTTTCCCCCGTCGGCACATCCATATCAAACCAGACAATACGCGGATCATCACGACGAAACCATGTCGCTTGTTGACGGGCAAACCGGTGCGTTTCATATTTGATGCGCGCCACTGCATCCTCCAAACTCACTTCCCCATCCAAATACGCCAACAATTGCCGATACCCCAAACCACTCATCGCCGGCACAGAACGGTCATACCCGGCCGCCTTCAGTCGCCTCACCTCATCCAGCAACCCAGTCACCATCATCTCATCCACCCGCGCATCAATGCGACGATATAACGACTCACGCGCCCGAAACAACCCAACCATTTTTATCTCATAGGGTGGTGGATGCTTTTCCTGAAGGGAAGAAATTGGCCGACCAGTCACCAGCGTTACCTCTAAAGCTCGAATCACACGCCGCACGTTGCGGGGGTCAATTCTGGCGGCGGCCACTGGATCAAGATGACGTAACCAGCGAGACAACTCTGTGCCACCGAGCCGGGCCAACGCCTCTCGCAATGCTGGTTGTGGCGGCACTTCGGGAATGCCCCACCCCTCAATGACAGCTCTGACATACTGGCCAGTGCCGCCAACGAGAATGGGTAAATGTTCCCGTGCATGAATGGCATTAATGGTCGCGTATGCCAATCGCTGGTATTGACCAAGCGTGAGGGTTTCATCAGGGTCACAGATATCAATCAGGTGGTGGGGAACGGCCGTTCTTTCCGCCAGCGTTGGTTTTGCCGTGCCAATATCCATACCCCGATAAAAAAGACGCGAATCAGCCGAAACAATTTCACCAGAAAATTCGCGAGCCAACCGAATTGACAAAGCCGTTTTGCCCACTGCCGTCTGCCCCACCAGAACGAGTAACGGCCGTTTCTCACCCCAGGCCATCACCACCCCCACACCACATTAGGCACATGCTCACACCGCAGCAACTTACCTTGCTCATCCAACTCCACCGCCACCAAATCAATTTGCCAATCCACATCCCCCAATTCATGCTCTGCCAGATACATCTCCGCCAACTGCCACAACTGCTGCGCCTTCCGCCTGGTTATCCCCTCCTCTGGCGTACCATACCCTCGCCCCCGTCGCGTTTTCACCTCCACAAACACCACCGTCTCCCCAACCTGCGCCACCAGATCAATCTCACCCACAGCACAACGCCAGTTACGCGCCAAAATCGTGTAACCTTTCGCCTTCAGGTGTGTGGCCGCCAACGACTCTCCCCACGCACCCAACTTTTTTTGATGTCCACGCTTATTCGACTTTTTCGGGCGTTTGTTCAGATGCTTCATTTTGTTGCCAGGGTAACCAACGAAGCGGACCAGTAGCCGGTTTTTCCGGTCGTAATAACCGCGTCAACTGTTCTACAAGGGGCTGCAAACGGTTTTGTTGCCGCACCCACCGACCACGTGCCAGATCAGGCCGATCTTCTCGCAATTTTTCATACAAGGCCAACGTTTTGGCAATTGTGTGTTGAATGTCAAACCGCTCAGCAGCCTGCCGCGCAGCCTGACTCATCTCCCGACGTAAAGATTCATTCATCGCCAGGCTCACCATACCCGCTGTCAATCCACCTTCTACCCACGAGGTCAAAATACCCGTCTTTCCTGTTTCAACTGTATCCACAATACCCGGAGAAGCACTCGCTACAACAGGAAGACCAGCCGCCAAAGCTTCAATGATGGTCAGCGGGTGAACTTCACTTCGGGAAGCCGTTACAAAAATATCGGCAGCAGCCATATAGTTGCCCACTTCATCAAAATTGACTGTTCCCCAAAAATGAACGCAATCTTCAATTTGGAGGCTTCGGGCAAGCTCATGAATTCCCCTCTCCGATGGGCCTTTGCCAAGCAAAGCGAGATGCAGATTGGGCACAATGTCACGGGCGATGACGAATTGTTCCAGCAACAAGTCAAGCGATTTTTCGGGTGAGAAACGGCCGACATATAAAAGCAATATCGCATCAGACGGAATACCCAAATCCTCTTTGGTACAGGGAGCCAACGGTTGGCGAAACGGCCGTAAATCAATCCCATTCTCAATCACATAAATCGGTTGGGACACCCCAAACTCCAGCAATACCTGCCGCACACTCTCCGAAGGCGCAATAACTGCATCAGCCAAACCAGCCAATTCAGGCCACAATTGGCGCATAAGCGCATCAGCCGCCGGTTGCGGCAAAGGCGTCACCGAACCAGTATAAAGATCATAACGAGTATGATTCGTATAAACAATTGGGCAACGAGCATACCGATGAGCCAACTCCACACTCATCAACAAATGGTGACAATGCACAATATCCATCTGCTGCAACAACATTTGAGCTTCATGGCTATACCCCAGGCTAAAATAATACCCGGTACTTCCCAGAGGAATCGCAGGCGTCCGGATAACACCCGGTTCATCACCATTTGGATCCGGTTCACCCAATGTAAAAACCGTCACCTCATGCCCCAATGCTTCCAGATGTTGCTTATAAAGAGACACCATCCTGGTCACCCCGTTAATCACGGGTTTGTAGCAGGCTGTCACCATTCCTATTCGCATATAGTCTCCTTTCTTCCCTTATCTAGCTAAAGGGTGATTATTATTTGGGGCGAGCGGTGTGGGCTAATAACCAACGATAAAGATGCGTCAGACCAAGTGTACTGGCCCACTGGTTAATATTTTCTGGGTGTCCACCAAAAGTGCGTTGAGTAACAGAAACACCATAAGGGGAAGCAAGTGTAACAAGCACCTGAATACCACCCTGGGTAATATGGTTATATACAATCAGTCCCAAATCGGTTTCGAGTTCGGTGCGAAGACGCTCAGCTGCCTCACGACACCAACGGGTGAGATCGTCTTCAGGATTGATCTGCTGCAGGTGCAAAGCTTGTACAAGATCAGACCATGTTGTTGTACCCAGAAAAACGGCCGCTTTCTGATGCCCTGGCACACTTTCCAGGCAACGAGACAAAACCCGTCCAGTATAACACTCCGCAATTGCTACCTGATACCCACCTTGTAGCAACCGCTGTAAAATCACATCCTCCAGGCGATCGTCCTCTTCTCCATACACATGATCACCCAGGCGCTCAATAATCGCCTGCTTTAATTCAGCCAGCCGTCGCTCAATTTCTGCCTCTGTTTCTCCTTTGGCCCAAATCTTGATATTCGTCTGGCCAGCATACGAATCGAAAGAAATCTGATGATCATGCCCCATCATCAAATCTATCAACTGCTCTTTTAATACACTTTCTAACAACCCTACTGTACGCAATAACACCCAATCTGATGAAGTTTCGCTGGGCATGCGCCGTTTTAGCAAGGGGAGCACTTCTGTTTCCAATAAATAGGCCATTTCTTGCCGATGACCAGGCAATGAAATCACCAGGCCATCTGGCAATTCTACAATCAGGCCAAATGCCTTGGAATTCAGGTTTCCAATAAGGGTGGCACCTTCTACACCGGGGAGTTCGTCCTGTAACGGCCGTTTCAGCAAACGTGCCAATGCATGCCGCGTAAAATCATTCGCACCCGCCCCCAGCCCCCCTGTCGTAAGCACCACATCAGCACGGCGCAACCCTACCTGAATTGCATCCACTATTAATTCTGGCTCATCCCCCACCGTCACCTTGCAAGTCAGATTCAGATTTGCCTCCCGCAAACTTCGGGAAATATAGGCGGCATTCGTATCCAAAATATCACTTACAAGCAACTCAGTCCCAATGCTGACAACTTCGATCCTCATCATTATGCCTGCCAAACTGGTGTAGCCATAACTCACAACACAAAACGCCACACCAACCTGTCATGTGGCGGTTAAAATTTTGCACTACATTTTGAACCACACTATGGCAGCCACTCCCTCCCCCTCCTGTTGTCAAGTAGTCAGATACAGAGGGTAGAGTCAATCGAGCATCAGGACTCTTCTGTATCCTTTTTTGACTTGGACAACAACAACTGATATTGGCGTACAGTCAAATCTGTATTACGAATCTTAAACGCCAGGTCGGCTGCCAGATTTTTCATGAGCTTATAGCCCAACTCTGGATAAGTATCACACAGTAACATCAACTGCTTACGGGGAATACGCAAAATATACGTATTATCCTGGCTAACAATAGCTGTTGCCGAACGAATACCCTGATCAACCAAAGCCACTTCTCCAACAACCTGTCCCTGGCGTAGTTCAGTCAACACAAGCGGCTGCATTTCCTGTTGGTCTTCTTTCCCCACGAGAGCCGGATTCATCTTGATCTCTACACCACCTCGGGCAATAACATACAACTCATCGGTGGTGTCATTTTCACGCAACAATACATGCCCTTTGTTATAGGTGGCCGGTTCACAAATTGCTGCCACCATTTCCAGTTGATTTTGGGTCAAGTTATCAAATATCTCGGTTACAGATAATATGGCGGCTATACTTTGCTTTTCCATAAGTCCTCTCAAATCCGGTTACTCAATGGCGATTCTAGCATAAAGGAACAGGCATAGCAATTGGCAGTTGATGTCAGATGGTTGTTTTTTGCAAGGCGGTTTGCTTGTTCTCAATTGCTCCCATTAGCTGGTCAAAGGAATGGGCGAATGCTTTGACACCGTCTTGCTGAAGTTGCTCGGTTATCTCGTTCAGGTTGATGCCCAATTGGGGCAATGTATCTAAGATGTGATGGGCTTTGTCGAGATCTTTTTCCAGGGTGTATCCTACTTTGCCATGATCACGAAATGCGTCTATGGTCTGGGGTGGGATGGTTGTAACGGTTTCTGGCCCTATTAGTTCGTCAATATAGAGGGTATCTGGGTAGTTTGGGTTCTTGGTACTGGTGGATGCCCATAACAGGCGTTGGACACGTGCCCCTGCCTGGCGTAATTGGGCAAATTGGTTGCCGTGGAAGAGTTGTTTGAAGCGCTGGTATACAAGGCGGGAGTTGGCAATAGCTACTTTGCCCATTAATGTAGGAGCAACTGGGTCGGACAAGGTGGCCAGTTGTTTGTCAACGGCCGTATCTACCCGACTTACAAAGAACGAGGCCACAGATGCCACCCGGCGGACATCCCCACCATGTGTCAATAACAGCTGCAATCCATCCATATACGCCTGAGCAACTGCCTCATAATGTGCCATGCTAAACATGAGGGTAACATTGACATTCACACCATCCGCAATTAACTGGCGAATGGCAGGAATTCCTGCCGGTGTGGCCGGTACTTTGATCATCACATTGGGACGGGAAACGGCCGTAAATAACCGTTTTGCTTCGGCCACAGTCCCTTCTGTATCATGTGCCAGATGAGGAGAAACCTCCAGGCTCACATACCCATCCTCCCCATCACTCAGCTCATACAATTCAGCAAACAAATCACACGCTTTTTGAATATCTGTCAGGGCCAGCGACTCATAAATTTCGGCCGTATTCCGGCCTTCCGCAATCAATGCCTGCATCTGCTCATCATAATCATCGCTGCCACCAATTGCCTTCTCAAAAATAGAAGGATTAGAAGTCATCCCGCGCAAACCATCTTCATCAATCAAGCGTTGCACTGTGCCATCAAGCAAAAAGCGACGACGAATGTTGTCATACCAAAAGCTTTGGCCATACGCATACAACTCAACAAGCGGATTCTTCACAACATACCTCCGAATAACGCCGGCAACTCAGTTCATTCCCGCTTAGTTTACCAGCTGCAAGTTACAATTTATCTTTAGATACGCCACATTGTACCTGCAAACTGGTCACATTGACAATGGAAATTCTGTAACGCCTCTTGACAAAATCGGTCAAATGTTCTATTCTCTCTTTGTCTCTATGCGAAAAAGGAGGGTCATATGAACGACGACAAACAAACCGCCCTGTTTTCAAAGGATAGTGGAGAAGGTCAACAACCATTGTTAACCAGTGATGCGCCTCTGCAAGCTGCCCTGGGGCTGTTTGAACAACATATGCGGGATGAGGGATTTTCCCTGAATACGATGAAAGCATTTGCCAGCGATGTGCGGTTGCTGGGTAAATATCTGGGTATTGGGCAGCCAATAGGGAAAATTGGCACAAAAAATTTAAACGATTTTCTGAACTGGTTATTGTATGAGCGAGGTGTGCCATGCAGCCCCAAATCTTATGCGCGACGGGTAACTACTCTAAAGGTATTTTTCAAGTGGTTGCATGATATCGGGGCAATTCCTGCGGATCCGGCAACGGCCGTTATCCAACGTAGCGTCTCCAGCCCCCTCCCCGTCGTCCCCACCGAAGCCGATCTCGAAAAAGCCCTGGCAGTTACCCAAGCCATCCGACAAGGTAACCGTGAGAAAAAACCAGATGCTCGCCCCCACCTATTGCTCACCCTGCTCTTACAAACGGGCATCAAGAAAAGCGAAGCAATGGCTATTGTGCCCAACCACATTGACCGCACCAACCCGGAACAACCAATCCTGTTTGTCCGTTACGCCAATCCCCGCCTTCGCTACAAAGAACGCAAACTCCCCTTGCAAGCAGATTGGCTCCCCTTGCTGGATGAGTATCTGGCCCAATATCAACCACCTGACACGCTGTTCACCTGCACAGCCCGCAACCTCGAATATATTTTGCACGATGTAGGCGAAGCAGCCGGGCTGAAAAAGGGACTGCTCTCTTTTGAAAATTTACGGTGGGCAGCGGCTTTGCGTGACTGGCGCAGTGG
>RFGV01000495.1 GCA_003696605.1 Chloroflexota bacterium
CAAAACGGCCGTTACGAGCAAAAGAACCACACCCGCCAGGCCCCATGTCCCCAAATCCAGCGTCCATCCCCCCCAAAACACCGTTGCCACAGACGCCAACAGTGTAACCCGTACCGGCAACAAACGACCCACCCACCCCCACAACAAGCCAGCCACCACAACCATACCCACAACAACAGGCCGGCCAAACCGCCAACGCCCACCAGTGCCAGCCGCCACAGCCGCACCCAACGCCAAAAAACCAACAATCAGCAAAGGCAAATTTGAGGACATCTTCAACCGCGAATTGTAGCGTGTGCCCCCATGCCCGGCAATGTATCCCACATTTGTCCCTGTTGCCAAACCATCTGCTATAATCCTGGCATATTGTCGAGACTTGTTCCTCAGCGAGGTTTACCTATGCCCAAAAAACATCCTGTTACAGTTTTTCTGTTTTTGTGGATATGCTCCGCATTACTGGCCTCATGTGATAGCCCGCAACTCCCTACGCCTGTCCCAACGGCCGTTTTACCCACCCTGCCACCGCCTACCAACACCCCCCTTCCCCCCACACTTGACCTGAGTGTATTCACCGTCACACCTGAACCAACAGCCACATTACCCCCTCCCCCTTCAGCCACTCCCACACCAGTCAATGAGGCCGTGCTGATCACTGTGCCAGACGAAGGCGCAAATATTGTGCTGGGTAGCGATATTCTGGTGCGGGGCCTGGCAGAACGTGCCCCCACCGATACAGTCTGGCTAACGCTGGAAGCAGCCAACGGCCGTTTACTGGTGGAAACACAAGCTGTCACAGGTGATACCAGCTGGGAAGCAGGTTTTACAGTGCCCCCGTTTGTTAGCGGCACCGGCTTTTTACACGCCATTGTGCGGGACGAAGCAGGAAATCCGGTGGCCGAGTCGAAGTTACGGGTAAATCTGGTGCTGGACACAGAAACAGCCGGTGATCGCTGGCTGGCGCTTTCGCACCCATTGCGGGAAGAAACGGCCGTTGCCGGATTCAACCTTTTCTTCGATGGCATGGTACGCAACCCCACCGACAATCTCATTACCATTTCCGTCTGGACAGACAACTGTCAGACACGTGTTGCCCGGCAAAGCTTTGTGTTAGGCACAAGCACACGGGGATTTTACTGGCAAGGATTTGTCGTAATTCCCCATACTGTTTCCGGACCAGCATGTGCCATTGCTCACTTTGGCGAGCCGGGCACAGAAAACTGGCGCGAAGCCCAACAACCAATTGTCATTTTGCCCCCAGATGATGAAGCGGCCAAAGGGGTACGTATTGGCAATCCGCCGGCAGGCAGCACAGTAACGGCTGGTCAGGAATTACTTCTATATGGTACGGCGCTAAATGTGTCGGAAGGACCGGTAAATGTGCTGGTGTTGCTGGAAAACGGCCGAATTATCGGCCAGGCAACCACTGTTAGCGATTTTTGGGGCTATTGGGAAACGCCCATTCTGTTACCGTTTGATGTGGAAGGCTCGGCAGAAATTATTGTCAGCACAGGCGAGCCAGACAGTGAGGAATATGCCGAAGCCCGCACCAGCATTACCATTAATCCGGCACCAACACCGACACCTGCCCCGTAGGGTAATATTTTCGGGGCAATTAAACGTTTAGGGAGATATGGGAACGGCCGTTAAAAGCGGCCGTTTCCTGCACTTGGGGCGCGGTCAAAGACACACCCAATCGCTTCAAATCGGCCAAAATCTTGGGCAGAGCCTGTCGGGCGGCCTGGGCACCCAATTCGATAAACTGGCGACTTTGGGAAAAGCGAAAATAACTAAACTCGGAAATATCCGGCACAATGAGACAATCGGCCTGACGCACACCACCACCAGCATGCCGTACCAACAACTCCAGCGCTGTTGCACCCAACCCAAACGGCCCCCACCGCAAACGACCGCTGGGAGCGAATAAATCGACACCAATGACGTAATCCGCACCCAGTTCACGCACGGCCGAAACAGGCAGGTTGTCGCTCACACCACCATCACAGTACAAACGGCCGTTTATGCGTACCGGCGTTACCACCCCCGGCACGGAACAACTGGCTCGGACGGCCGTTGCCAGCCGCCCCGCCCGCAAAACCACTGGCTCCCCTGATTCCAGGTCTGTCACCACCGCCGCAAAAGGAATCGCCAAATCGCGAATATCCAGCTTTCCCAGCCATCCTTCCAGCCATGGCTCCATTTTGGCAAAACTGACAAACCCACGTTTAGGCCAGGCAAGCCGGGCCACATCACGCCATCCGGTATTTTGTGCCAGTTCCTGCATTTGTGAAACAGTTAATCCGGCACAATAAGCCGCCCCCACAATTGAACCGGCACTGGTGCCAGCCACACAATGAATAGGTATTCCAGCCTCTTCCAGCACCGACAAAACACCCACATGTGCCGGTCCCCGGGCCACACCACCACCCAAGGCTAAACCAATTTGTATTTTTTGTTTATCCATAACTACCTGCTTGTTTTTTGTAAACCGGCTTGTGTATCTGGCAGGGCAACTGGGGCAACCTGACTGTGTTTACTTGTTTGCTTGCTATGTCATGTCTGGTTAAAAATCTACTGTTTGTCCGTGATAGGCATAGCGAAAGAGTTGTTCGATTTCGGTCATATCTGGAATGCGGGGAGACATGATGGTATTGGCATCCACTTCTACATGCTCACACATCAATGGCAAGGCGTCTTCAAATGCTTGTTTGTCCACGCCAGCTTCGTGCAAGTTTGTGGGCTGGCCTATCTCGCGTAACAGGTTGCGGACGGCCTGTGCCAGCAGGGTAGCAGCGGTTGCTTCGTCTTCGGCGGGAATACCAATAGCACGGGCAATATCAAGGTAACGGCCGTTGTTCCCGTTGCCAATGTATTCGATAGTGAGGGGAAGGAAGATGGCTGTAATACGGCCATGCGGGATTTCTTTAAAAATAGCGCCGGCGCTGTGGCCAAGTGCATGTGCCAGAGCCACCTGGCTGTTACCCAAAGTCATACCAGCTATTGTGGCCGCATTGGCCATTTTTTCGCGTGCTTCCATGTCGGCCGCACCGCTTGCCACAGCGCGGGGCAGGTAGGTAAATACCATGCGGGCAGCCTGTAAGCACAAGCCGTCTGTAAAATCGTTGGCCCAGTTACAGGTGTAGGCTTCGATAGCGTGGGTCAGCACGTCAATACCGGTATCGGCCGTTATCTGGCGGGGAAGGTGCGCAGTAAAAAACGGATCGACAATGGCCATATCCGGCGTGGCTTCTCGTGTACCAAGTGTAAGTTTACGTTTTTCCTCTGTGTCGGTAAGGACAATGCCATAGTTAGCTTCAGAACCAGTACCCGCAGTGGTAGGAATACAAAGCAGGCGTGCTTTTTGGCGCAAGCCGAGTTCATCAAAAGGGTTGATGGCGTCTGGCTGAATATCTGGTCTTTCGTAGAGTATCCACATTGCTTTGGCTGCATCCATACTAGAGCCGCCACCAAGACCAATAATCCAGTCAGGCTGGAAATCAAGCATAGCCTGAGCGCCACGGCGCACCGTTTGGAGGGAGGGATTGGGTTCTACTTCGGCAAAAACAGCGATCTGAAAAGCGGCCGTTTCCAAAAGTTCCCGCACTTTATCTACAAATCCCAATTGAACAATGCCTGGATCGGTAACGATAAAAGCACGTTTTCCATTGAGCAACGTTAACTGGCTAAGAGCATCTTCACCAAAGTAGAATTCTGGCACTTTGAAAAACCACATACCTCGTCCCCTTTTGGTGCATGAATGACGGCCGTTTTTCAAACATTACTCAGGCCATTCTGTATCAATTCGAGTACAGCACTCAACCAACTCCGTAGCTGCCTTAGGCACCTTCATGATTTTCATCATATTCCCCTTCAGCTTTAGCTGGCGCGTCATCAAAGCCCGAATAGGGTCCAGTTTCTTCTCCACAATCTTACGCCACGTATCCAACGGCCCGCTTAAAATAAACTCCGGTGATTTTTCCGAAGGGTCCTGAACAAAACAAGCCTCTCGACTTTGACCATGCCAAAGGTCAAGATAAAGATAAGTAGGATTACCATCACCATTATCAACAACAAAATAAAAGTCACCCTCCCACTTTTCAGCTGCTTTTCGGTAAGCATCACTATTATTCAGTTCATTATGCAAGGCCTGAATCCACTCATCAGTTCCAAAGGGAATACCCATTGTCCTATTCCTCCCGGAGTTGTATAGAATGCTGATATTGCACTAAATAAAAGATAGCACAGGGGGAACATTTTGCCAATGGAACTGGCAACTCTATTCTTAATCTAGTCACCCAAAGAAAAAGTGGGAGCCGCAAAACCACTCCCACTTTTTCCAAAAAGTCATCAGTTCTTTCAATTATTCAAGACGTCTCTTCTACTGGTTTCAAAGAAACAAGCGTAGAGCCCTCTTCCTCTCGAACTTCCATCCAAAATTCTACAGCAAAAACAATACCTATACTGGTAAACAAACCAACTATTCCTGCCAATACAGTATTGACCATAACTCTAGGAGCGACTGGTTTTGTGGGAACAACTGCCTTGCTACCTACACGAACAGTAGATTCAATCCCCTGAGCTTCAATTTTCGCCTCTTCTACCTTACGAGCCAGCGCTGTATAGGTTTCCTGTGCAATATCCCTCTCGTTTGTTAACTGAGAAAACTCAGCCGTTGCTGCCTGTTTTTGTTGCTGCAACAAAAGAATTTGTGGTTCCAACTCATTCAAACGTTGCTCTACTTGGGCTTGCCGGGCTTGCAATGTACGTGCTAGGGAATCCAGATATGCCACTTGCTCATTGCGATTACTGACTGTTAGCTCCTCGGCACTAGTCAATTGGAGTTGTAGTGGAAAAGTATCTCCTTCATTTGCTTGTTTATTATCAAACGCACGAATTTGAAGCAATAATGCTGTAATCTGATCAGCAAAAGAAACAATATCTTGTTCTTTACCCTGTTCCAATAAAGAACGTAAATTTTCTATATCCTGTAACAAAACAAATATCTCTTGCTGCTGTGCTAAATAATCAGCTTGAGTTGACAACAAGACTTGAAGTTGGTTTTGTAAAATACTAATTTTGTTATGTGCCTGAAAATCAATCAGAGCTTGCTCGGATTCTTCCAAATTTTGCTGAGCCGCCTCTAGCTGTACTGTAAAAGCTTGTACTTGCGTGTCACCAGGATTGTTAAACAGTTCGTTTATTTTAGCGACAAATAATTCTGCCCATAAATTAGCGATTCGTGCCGCTTCAGCAGGATTACTGGATTTAACTGTCAAACGTATCAAGCTGGGATCGCCGCCAGCAGAAGCGCTTACCATGTTTTTTAAGGTATCAATGGTATCCACATCAGTCGGTGGGGGCTCCAACTGTACAAGCAATTCTTGTAAAATCTCATCACTGTTTGCCAGTTCAGGATATGCACTTAAGGATTGTTCATTGATAATATCCTGAAAACGGGGATCAAACTGTACCCTCTCACCAGTATTGGTAATAACTACCAAGGCGGTTGCCTCATAGGTGGGTGGGAGCAGATAACTAACGATAAAAGCGGTTATTGCCGCCAAGATCGTCCCTCCGAGTATTACTTTCCATTTGGAGAATAGTAATTTCAAATACTTGTATAAATCTAAGACATCTTCATTCATATTTGGAACCCTCCACTTACTACGACAATCGTTAACATTTTCCCATGATAACTTTATTGAAGCAACTTGTCCTGGTTGTAATATAAAAAGATAACTCCTTCCCTATATTTAATATTCATTGACAGGGGATAAGATGGCTTGTCGCAATGTTTTATTTTACTAGGGTATCTTTATTCCATGTTTGCGTACAACGGCCGTATAATGCCGTCGGGCTTCATCGAATAGCGGGGCCAGAGTTTTCACCTTCCAAACAGGCCCTTTGGGTTTTAACAGACCTCGCCCCAGGGCTTTCGTCAGAGACAGGTGACCAGACATAATTTGGTGCAGTGTATCAGCAGTGAGAGCTACTTCCAGTGTAGGTCGAGTCTTGGCTGGACCATAATGAATCTGCAACGGCCGTTTCCCCCCATCTATCGTCAGTTCCGCTACCGGTTCCGTACACCGAAACCGTATCACCAACCCCGACGCCAACACCGCGTCCGCCGCATCCGGCCTGCTCTCCTCCACACACGCAAACACCTCCTGAAAACAGGCATACATTTGCTCTGCACTGGCAAAAACAGCCACCTACCCCTCCTCCTCTGCTTCACCTTTCAGGCGTTGCTTCAACTGTTCCGCCTGAAACTGCAACGAATAATTCAACATATACCAGACCCCCTTCCACGTATCCGGATCCAGCAAATCCTCTTTCGTGGCCCCCTCAAAGCTCTGTAAAATATCCTTGGCCACCCCAGGCGCAAACCGATCCACCGCCTGCCGCACAAATCCCAGCCAGGTATCCGGTTGTAACGGCTTGGGCAACGTCTGATTCATCCTTTCCCGCATCTGCCCCGCCTGAAAACGAGCCGAATAACCCAACATATACGCCATCCCCTTCCAGGTATCAATATCCATCAAATCCTCTTTGGACATTCCCTGGAAACTCTCCAAAATACCTGATTGCATTTCCGGCGTCAGATGCTGTACATTCTCCCGCAACAATTGCACAAACCGCAACGGCGAATATGCCATACTATCTGTTGGCACAGTTTCCTTCAGGCGAGCCACCAGACTATCCAGTTCAGCCACTAACTCATCTATCGGCTCTGTTTCGGCCGTTCCTGCTACCGGCTCCGTCAAATTCCGATGCACATGACAAAACACCGAACCCGGCCGGGCATAATTCCGACACTGTCGCCCCGACTTCGTCCGAGCCGCACACTGCACCTGCACATCACTCATCATCCTATCCTCCTTCAACCTGCCTACCTGCGCCGCCAATACAACCAGCCAAAAATAGCCGCCAACACCCCCACACCAGCACCAAGCGTTTCCGGACGCACCTTACGTGCCCCACCATTAACGGCCGTTTTCCGCCCCGCTCGTCGCGCCTGTTCCGCCCGTGCCTGAGCCACCAACTCCGCCAACTTCTCCGGATGCTGACGCAACTCATCCGCCAACGCCCGCTTCCGGGCAATATCCTCATCCGTCAAAAACTTGTCATGACTTCGAATACCCGACAACTTCAAGCCATGCTTCTTATACAGCCGATAAATCTCCTTCACCCGCTCAATCTCAATATTCCGACCCAGCGTATAATCCTCAAACCGCCCCTCCATCGCCAACAAAGCCGTCTCTGCCAGACACGCATAAGCAACCCCAGGCGGCAACCCAATATCAAAGCCAAAATCCGGATTCCCCGGCAACAAAATTTCACCCGACTCAATCACCAGCACATCCGGCCGCAAAGCCGCCTCCTCCTCCGTAATATCAGGTGGTCGCGCAATATCACAAATCACCGCCCCCGGCTTACACTTGGTAATATCCACAATACGCTGATTAATCGCCGTCGTCGTCGTTACAATCAAATCCGCCAGCCCCACATAATCATCCGCCGTTGTACTAATCGTCACCTTCGCATCCGGCGTTTCCGACTCAATCGTCCGCTTCAAAGCAATTAACTTTTCCGGCCGGGGCGCAACCAAAATAATATTGGGAACAGCTTGCGCCAACAAACGGGAACACACCGAACCAATTGACCCCGTCGCCCCAATCACCATCACCGTACCATGCCGGGCATCCTCCAACCGCCCCCCCATCTTCACCACAGCCTGCTTGGCCGTTTCCAGCGTCGCCGCCACAGTCAGGCTATTTCCAGAAGTAATGGCAATATCCGCCTTCTGCGCCACCGTAATGCCCGCATCTCCCACCACAGAAGTAAACGCCCCCAGCCCCATAATACGTGCCCCCAACCGTTCAGCCATCCGCGCTGCCCGTATCAGCCGACGATACACAAAAGCCGGATCCCGCCGCATTAACTCACGCGGCGTTGCCCCCAGCGTTATCAGAAAGCCCTCCACCTTTTGCCCGGTTCCTGCACTTTGAATCCCCGTCATCCGACTCAGATACATCGGTGGCAAATGGGCAGCCACACGTTCTACCAGCGTTTGGGGCAAATATTTGGCCCAACGAAAGGCAGGATGTTTGTAAATGTAATGAGTAGCCAGCGGATGAATCACAAATGCAAACCGATTAATCTCAGCTTCTTCCGGTTGCAAATATTTGATACCCGGCTTCCACTCCATTTCAGCCATCAGATTCAGGTAAGTATTTTCTGTCAATGGGGCATCCGAATCAGGACGAATAGCAACGAGACAGGCTTCAAAAACGGCCGCATCAATGTGAGAAAGCTCACGCCCCAAAGGTGGCATTGTCGTCACAACGGCCGTTACCCCCCGTTCTCGCAAATCCGTCAGATCCGCCTCCGTCGCCGATTCCGTCACCACAATCTTCCGCTTCAACTTCTCTGGTGCATACCGGCGAATACTCCCCATATCCCCAGCCAACACATCCGCCCACTCAAACGGCTTCGGCGTGCGCGGCCGATTAGGCTTGCCCGCCGCCGGAAAAAGCCGCTGAAATGGAAACTCCCGCAACTGATTCAGCGTTGGCAGCGCCACTGCCGGTAACGTCTCTTCACTCCCCACACCCGGCGCACCCGGCAACGCAAAAAAGAGAATCGGATCCGCATATCGTAACTCTTCCGTATATTGTCGTAACGCCTGCGCCAACCCATAATGATTCAAGCCAGGAACCATCAACACCCGCTTTCGCGCCCAAATACCAGGCTGGGCCTCAGAAGCCAACCGAACTGCCCAACGCTCCATTGCCGCCCGCACCCCGCTCCCATCTACCAATGGGGATATTTTGGCTGCCGTCGTCAACCGCTCGGCTTCCTCATGCATGACCTTTTCACGACCCAGTTGCAACTGGCGAGATACCCCCTGCAAGGCAATTGCATCCACCTTGCCATCCCATTCCTGAATCGCCGCAACCATGACATCTAAATTACCATCACAGCCAACATGCCGAATTTCTATCTCACGATCTAGCAGGGAAACCATCTCCGTATATGGCTCTACATGCCGAAAGTGCAGCACCACCACCTTGTTATCTGCCATTTCCAGTATCTCCTTCCACCAAGCCTGTTCCTAAATCTTACATTTGCAGGATTTTTTACGAGGCAAACTTGACCAATTATACAGGTTTTGTCACATTTGCAGTATTTTTGAATATCTATCAAATGGCACTGGGCACATCCCCCATAATTCAAACCAATTTCAAGTAAAATCTTGACATTCATGACGCACCGTGTTATATTGTAACCAGCATGATGCACCGCGTCATAACAGATTGACAGATTACTGACAGCGAGGATTCGCTGAATTGGAGGAATAAAATGGCTAAGGAAACTACAATGGAAAATGGCAAGAATGTTGTAATTGAAAGCGCGCACAAAGCGTTGTTGGTCGGGTTGGGTGCAGTTGCAGTCGCTCAGGATGAACTGGTTGGGCTAACCAGCAAGTTTGTCAAGCAGGGTGAAACGGTCGAACAAAAGAGCCGTGAAACTGTGAGTGAGCTGGTGGAAGCCCGCAAGCAGGAAGTCAAGGACGTGACCAAGCGTGCTGAAGATGCACTGAATAAGCAGATGGAAGCGGTATTGCATCGCTTGAATATTCCGACACGTTCGGAAATCGAGAAGTTGAGTAAGAAGATTTCTCAACTCTCCAAGAAGGTGGATGAGCTGAGCAAGTCTGCTTAAAGTGAATCAGGGCATGCCTTCCGGTATGTCCTTTTGCTTTTGTGTCGGTTGACGGTTGTCGGCGGGTGCCTTTGTGGCGACAAGGGTTCCCAGGGAGTGTGAGTGATGGCAGAAAAAACGAAGATTGATGTGGTAGAAGAGGAAGTTGCGGAAGAGTCGAATAGCTTTTTGAGTGGTGTGCGTCGTGTTTTACTGGCGGGTGTTGGTGCTGTGGCGCTGGCTCAGGAAGAAATTGAGGATTTTGTGAATAAGCTGGTGGAACGGGGAGAAATTGCGGAAAAAGACGGCCGTAAGTTGCTCAATGACATTATGGAAAAGCGCCGTCAGAAAGCTGAAGAAAGCCGCCAGTCGGTTGCAGAGGAATTGGATCGTCGCCTGGAAAGCTTGCTGGCCCGTATGAATGTACCCACTCGCCGGGATATTGAGTCGCTCAGTGAGAAGATTAATGAACTGAGCAAAAAAGTGGATGAACTGAAGAAGAAAAAGGCAGCTTCTAAATAATAAGCGTTGCGCCAAGTTCGAGTTTCAGGCAAATAATTCGGAGGGCAGGAAAACGGCCGTTTTTTCCTGCCCTTTTTTGCATATCGGCCGTTCCCGCTTATAATTCCTCTATGACGCGCCGTATCATAGAGGAACTTGAACATGCCTGTAATTAAACGTTATCCAAACCGAAAACTGTACGACACAGAAGCCAAAAAATATATCACCCTGGATGGTATTGCTGAACTCATCCGCCAGGGAGAAGAAGTACAGGTAATCGACCATACCACAAACGAAGACCTGACGGCCGTTACCCTCACCCAAATCATCTTCGAACAAGAAAAGAAAAAAGGCGGGTTCCTCCCCAAATCTGTGCTCACCGGTCTGGTTCAGGCTGGTGGTGAAACCGTCAACACATTACGTCGCTCCCTTGCCTCCCCCCTAGGCCTCCTAAAACAAGTCGATGAAGAAATCGAACGCCGTTTACAATATCTCATCAACCAGGGAGAAATTGCCCGCGAAGAAGGGTTGCGCTTGCGAGACAAACTACTCTCCCTTCGCCCGCCAGAAGGCACGCCCACACTGGCCGAACGAGAACTGGAACGCATCCTCAAAAAACGCGGTGTTCCCAGTCGTGATGAATTAAACGCCCTCATCAAACAGCTGGAAACCTTGTCAGAAAAACTGGACGAAATCCTGCCTGAAGAAAACAAGGAATAATCCAACAACATGATCCACATCACCGGCTCCATTGAGCGCTCCTTCATTTTTCCAGCCGAACCAGCTGTAGCCCTTGAGTTTTATAGCGAGCTTACTCGCCTGGCAGAATTCTTGCCTCATATCGAAATGCTGGAAGCTTTTCCAGATAATCAGGCACGTATGCAGTATGAATCCAAAGAATTGGGAACTTATACAATCCAGTTAGTTTGTGACATCCAAAGTGTTGTGGATTATGAGAATCAGATAATTACCATCAAACCATCCAGGCCCAAGTCGGCAATCAAAGCCAGGCGGGTTGGGCTAAATGCCACCATCGGACAGGGGTACTTTTCCAGCGAATCCCGCTTTATCGACCTCGGTGATCACACACGTATTGAGTACACACTGGCCCTGGAAGCCAAATTACCCCGCCCACGCAGTATGCGATTTATGCCAGGCAGTGCTATCAACCGCATCGCACAGGCCATTACAAACGGCCGTATGCATGAAATTGCTAATGGATTCATCGAAAAATCCATCGCCGCCTTCCCCCTATGGCTCGCCCAAACCGTTGACACGAATACCCAGATTCGGTAAATTATACGTAACACTCCTTCACGGGAGCAGGAAGAGGAAGAGCAAAATCAGGCGATGCCCAACAATCCAGTCAATATTTATTTGTGACAATACATCATCGCCATTTTCGTTCCCGACCAGAAATCCGTAAATCAAACAAGGTGCAGCTTAAATCAACTTGATTTTTGCTACCTTACACTTCCATGACAACTTTACAGACAGGAGAAGAACTTTGATGAAAATTGAAGGCACCCATACTTTCAACGCTCCCCGCAATGTTGTATGGCCAATGCTGTTAGATCCTCAGGTACTGGCAAATGTAATGCCCGGCTGTGAAAAGCTGGAAAAAGTAGGCGAAAATGATTACACCGGTGTACTAAAGATTCGGGTAGGACCAGTCCAGGGTACATTTAATGGCAAGGTAACACTAAATAACTTAACACCGCCAGAAAGTTATGAAATGGTCGTAGATGGAAAAGGGCCAGCCGGATTTGTAAAGGGAAACGGCCGTTTGCGCCTGGAAGAAAATGGCGATACCACCACCATGCATTACGAAGGTGACGTCCAGGTCGGAGGCCGCATTGCCAGCGTCGGCCAACGTCTCCTCGACACCTCCGCTCGTGCCATCATTCGGCAAAGCCTCGAAGGCCTCGACCAACAAGTCAACGCCCGCATGCAAGCCCAAAACGCGCCAACCAGTTCGGCAGATACAACCGATACCCCACCCCCGTTAGCTGCCGCCCCCACCCAAACCGAGTTCGCCCTTGGTGTCGCCAAAAATTTCCTCGAAGAACTCATCCCCGAAGAGCAACGTTCTGATTTAATGACAAAAGGGCTCGTCTTGCTGGGCACACTACTTCTTATCCGTTTACTCGGCAACTGGTGGGCAAACCGCATCGCACACAAAGTTGCCCGCATTTTGAAAGAATCAGCCTAAACCCATGAATAACACAGTGGTAAACGGCCGTTATACTGGAAACGGCCGTTTACCCAACACAACCCAAACTCGGCGCAACACCATAACCACATCACAGACAACGCGCCACCTATTCAACACAAAGGAGACAACATGAACGTGGATCCAACACCATAACCACTACCCACCACACACTTTATCAAACAATCCTGTACCACCATCCCACCCCTCCATCCTCTCCGCGTTCTCCCAGTCTCCGCGGTCCCAAAAAGGAGGTGATGCCCAACCAAACACATAACACACTCACAACCCACCCAACCCAAAACCCTTTATCCGTTTCTCAAGGGAATGAGCAAATCAATTCCCACATAGTCCCCACCAAAGGAGGCAGGAACTATGAAAATAACCGTTACCGTCAACGGCACAACATACGAACGTGACGTTGAACCACGCACACTACTCGTGCATTTCCTCCGGGACGAACTAGGCCTCACCGGTACCAACATCGGCTGCGACACCAGCCAATGCGGCGCCTGCACCATCCACATGAACGGCCTCGCCGTCAAATCATGCACCACCCTCGCCGTACAAGCCGACGGCGCCGAAATCACCACCATCGAAGGCCTGGCCCAAAACGGCGAACTCCACCCCATGCAAAAAGCATTCTGGGAAAACCACGCCCTCCAATGCGGCTACTGCACCCCCGGCATGATCATGGCCGCCACCAAACTCGTCGAAAACAACCCAAACATCACAGAGGAGGAAATCCGTCACGGTTTAGAAGGTAACATATGCCGCTGCACCGGCTACGAAAACATCGTCAAAGCCGTCAAAGCAGCCGCCGCGGAAATGGCAGGAGGTGACTAATGTCCAGATACGTTGGCAAAAGCATGAAGCGCGTTGAAGACCCCCGCTTCATTCAAGGAAAAGGTAAATACGTCGCCAACATCCACCTTCCCAACATGGCCCACCTGGCGATCAAACGCAGTCCCTACGGACACGCCCGCATCAAAAGCATCGACACCTCAAAAGCCAAAGCACTCCCCGGCGTCATTGCCGTTTACACTGGCCAAGACCTCATCGAAGGTGGCGTAGGCAAACTCCCCTGTGGCTGGAATGTACCCGACATCAAAGTACCCGACCGCTGGCCCCTCACACCAGACAAAGTTCGCCACGTCGGCGATGGTGTTGCTGCTGTCGTAGCCGAAACCCCCTACATCGCCTACGACGCCCTCGACCTCATCGAAGTAGACTACGAACCCCTACCCGCCGTTGTAGATGCCAAAAAGGCCACCGAACCCGGCGCCCCCCTTGTCCACGACAACGTTCCCAACAACATCAGCTACACCTGGGCTCTGGGTGATAAAGAAGCCTGCGACAAAGCATTCGCCGAAGCAGACGTTGTCGTCGAACTGGAACTGGTCAACCAACGCCTCATCCCCAACGCCATGGAACCTCGTGCGGCCGTTGCCCAATGGAACGCAGCCACCGAAGAAATGACCCTATGGACAACCAGCCAAAACCCCCACCCCATTCGTCTGCTTCTCAGCGCCTTTACACTGGGCATCCCCGAAAACAAACTGCGCGTTATTTCACCCGATGTCGGTGGTGGATTTGGCAGCAAAATTTTCCACTACCCAGAAGAAATCATCACCCCCTGGGTAGCACGAGCCATCAACCGCCCCGTCAAATGGGTCGCCACCCGCACCGAATCCATGATGACAGACTCTCAAGGACGTGATCATGTAACCCATTGTAAACTGGCCCTCAAAAAAGACGGCACAATGACCGGTTTGCATGTACAAACATGGTCTAATCAGGGTGCGTACATTTCTACTTTCGCCCCCCTTATTCCCACTGCGTTATACATCACTCTGCTGTCCGGCCTGTACAAGATACCTGGCATCTGGGGTGAAATGTGGGGCACTCTGACCAACACAGTTCCAGTTGACGCATATCGGGGTGCTGGTCGGCCAGAGGCCAGTTACTTGCTGGAACGGCTGGTTGACCTTGCCGCCCAAGAACTGGGTATGGATCCTATCGAAATTCGGCGCAAAAACTTTATTCCAGCCAACGAATTCCCTTATCAGACACCTGTTGCCTTTATGTATGACAGCGGCGATTATCACAAGCTATTTGATAAGGCTGAAGAGTTGGCTGATTACAAGAAAATGCGCCAGGAACAGGAAAAAGCACGCAAAGAAGGCCGTCTGATTGGCATTGGTGTGGCTGGGTGTATTGAGGCAAGCGGACCGGCGCCGTCAGCAGTGGCTGGGTCATTGGGTTCGGCCGTTGGTTTTTGGGAAAGCGGCAAAATCCGTATTCATCCATCTGGTAAGGTCACTGTCTTCACCGGCTCCCATGCCCACGGCCAAGGGCACGAAACCACCTTTGCTCAGGTAATCGCCGATGAATTAGGTGTCAACATTGAGGATGTGGAAATCGTTCATGGTGATACCGCCAGTGTTCCCTTTGGCATGGGGACATACGGTAGCCGCAGTGCGGCAGTTGGTGGTAGCGCCCTGGTGCGAAGTGCAGAACGTATCCGTGCCAAGATGATAAAGATTGCGGCTCATCAACTGGAAGCGGCTGAAGAGGATATGGTATATGATCAGGACAGTGGCAAAATCTATGTGAAAGGTTCACCTGATCGTGCCAAGAGTTTTGCGGAGATTTCGTTGGCTGCATATACTGCGCATAATCTGCCAGAAGGGCTGGAACCTGGCCTGGAAGAAACGGCTTTCTATGATCCAGCTAACTTCACTTTTCCCAATAGTGCCCACATTGCCCAGGTGGAAGTGGATCGGGAAACAGGTGAGGTTCGGATTTTGCGGTATGTGGCTGTGGATGATGTGGGCAAGGTGATTAACCCATTGATTGTGGAAGGTCAGATCGTGGGTGGCATTGCTCAAGGTGTCGGGCAGGCATTGTGGGAACATGGTGTGTATGACGAAAATGGTCAATTGCTGACTGGGTCGTTGATGGATTATGCCATGCCTCGTGCTGATGGATTCCCTCATATTGAAGTGGCTCGTACAGAAACGCCATCACCACATAACCCATTGGGAGTTAAGGGGGCTGGTGAAATGGGGACTATCGCGGCTACTGTTGCCATTGCCAATGGGGTGATGGATGCGCTGGCGCCTTTGGGCATTAAGCATATTGATATGCCACTAACGGCCGAAAAAATCTGGCAAGCGATTCAGAATGCCACAAGCGGCAATGGGGCATCGGGAGGAGGTGACTAATGTATCCACCAAAGTTTGATTATTACCGTGCCAGTTCTGTGGCCGAAGCGGTTTCGTTGTTGGGTGCACATCCGGGCGCAAAGGTGCTGGCTGGTGGGCATAGCCTGATACCTGCCATGAATTTGCGCCTGGCCGATCCGGGTGTGTTGATTGATATTGGCCGAATTGATGAGTTAAGGGGAATTTCTGCTTTACCGGGGGGCGGTTTTCGGATTGGGGCGTTGACAACCCATGCTATGGTGGCTGGTGCCAGTGAATTGCCGGCGGTGTTGACAGAAGCGGCCAGTATGATTGGTGATCCGCAGGTTCGTAACCGGGGTACGGTTGGTGGGAATGTGTCTCATGCGGATCCGGCTTCTGATTTGCCTACGGTGTTTATGGCTTTGGGTGCGACGTTCCATATTACTGGCCCTGGGGGAAGTCGCTCTGTCGCGGCTACTGATTTCTTTGTGGATTTGTTTACTACGGCGTTGCAGGATGGTGAGATTTTGACAGCGATTGAGGTTCCGGCTCTGCCAGCGCATACGGGGTCTGGTTATGCGAAGTTGTTTAATCCGGCATCCCGGTATGCAATGGTGAGCGCAGCGGCTGTGGTGACGGTTTCGGGGAATCGGTGTGAAGCGGTGAGTGTGGCTGTGGGTGGCCTGACGCCTAAGGCAACGAAGGCGGTTTCGGTGGAAGCGGCGCTGGTGGGCAAGCAGCTGGATGAGGAGACGGTGGCGGCGGCGGCCACGGCCGTTTCTGGTGATCTTGGTGATGATATTCTGGGTGATATTCATGCCAGCGCTGAATACCGGCGGCGTATGGCCCCCGTGTTTGTGAAGCGGGCGTTGCTCAAGGCGATTGAACGCGCGAAGTAGAAACGGCCGTTTGTGTAAATTTACATCCTGAAAAGCCGGTAGATGTGTCCTACCATAAAGCATCTACCGGCTTTTTACAGTTTGTTATAAGCGTAACGAACATGTTGATATGAAATTCGGACCTGTATCTCCAGAAAATGCAGTAGGCAAAATCCTGGG
>RFGV01000496.1 GCA_003696605.1 Chloroflexota bacterium
AACCTGTGTTTTATCTTCCGGCTCTTCCCCTTCAGACATAGTCAACAACACAATACGACTTCGCAAATTTGCGCCATCTTCCACAAAGCCTGCCGGCTCACCCAAAACATCTATCATCGCCCCCTGTATGCTCCCATCATCGGAAGGTACAACAAACGGTTGCGGCATAATACCTTCCTCAACAGTTGTTATTGGTTGCGGTATGGTTGAAAGCAAGGCCAACATGCCTGCGGTGGGCTCATCTGGCAAAGCCAGGTGAGAGACCAAAGTTGTCATGAATGCACCATTTGTGATGGGTTTGCCAGCCAAAAAACTGGCTCCCGTACGTTCCGAATTCACCAAAACCAGGGCTACCAGACCCAAAGGGTTGTTGGTAGCAGCGGTACTCAATTGCCCGGTAATATTTAACCAGTTGGATGGTGCAGAAATTTCCAGGCCATTGCTCTGGCTACCAAAGCGGTTCCAGCGAGCGGTGGCACTACTGGTTGGGGCAGGCGTGGGTAATGGTGGGGGAGTGGGTGTCTGGGTAGCATGCGGGATGGGGGGTGTTTGTTGCGCGGCTGTTACTTCTTGTTCTTCTGAGATATTGGCTGGTATGGCTGTTTGATTTGGGCTTTCTTCGTTATCGGGCACGGTGATTGGTCTGCAAGCTACGGCCGTTGTCAACAATAAGCCCAAAAGAAAACACGACCAGTCACATTTTTTCATGTACTCCTCTCTTCCTCTTCCCGGTTATTCCTGCGCTATGCTTCGAGCCGAAACTTCCTCAAAGCGGCGCTTTGTTGCTTTGGCTGTTTATCCGGTGTTCCTACTGCTAGGGAGATGGGAAACAGCCAAACCCTAAACGACAGGTGAAGTGCTAGAAAGGCTTTCAGATTGACCACCTATTCCTGGCCAGGCACACGCCAATCATTACCGATGATGACCAAAATGTCAAAATCACCTGCCGGATTTCTGCCGGTACTAATATTGAGTGGGCGCACGTGCATGAGTTGAGTCAGATATTGGGTTGTGTATGGATGGGAGCCATAATCAATGATTTGTGTGGTTGGATACGTGGCAGAATCGGCGTTGCCAATTTCGGTTACGTTGATGTTGAATTGCTGGAGGTAGCTTTGAGTAGCTGCGGCAAGGCCAAAAACGGCCGTTCCGTTATATACGGCCACTCGTGCCTTTTCCGTTGCCATTAATGCTGGCAAGTTTTCAATGACCGGTGTCGGCACAGCCGGCGGCGCAAATAACTCATCACGCAATTCTCGTATTTTGCTCCGCAATGGCACCAACACTTGCCGACCATCTGGCGTGGTTTCGTTGTACACATAATTGTAATCAATAACGGCCGTTGTAATGTTTTCTCTTGGAATATCCTGAGCCAGCAATGCCAATTGCACAGCTTCATCCAGCGTCATATTCGTCCGCACATTCGCTTGCAAAGTTTGCCACAACTGTGGCGCCTGCCGGACCAATTGCGGCAGCATCCCCAAGCTCAACACCCGATCACGCACCGCCAAAATCACCGCTTGTTGGCGAGCAGCCCGATCCACATCACCCCCCAATGTTGCCCGCGTCCGTGCATATTTCAGTGCAGTTGCGCCATCCAACGTCTGGTGTCCCGCTTCAATATAAAAAGGATCATAACCATAACATTGATCAGGATATGTGGGATCACTGATTGCTTCTGGCACATCAATCTCGATACCACCAATCGTATCTACAACATTGATAAATGCTTCAAAATTCACCGCAACATAATAATCAATGGGCACACCCAGAAACGCCTCTACCGTTTCGACTGCCAAAACTGGCCCGCCACCTGGATACTCATATACCTGTCCATAATAATATGCCTGATTGATGCGATCAACACCAAAGCCAGGGATTTCTACCCACAAGTCACGCGGAAGGGACATCATGGCCGCAGATAAACCGACCGGATCAATGGTAAGCAGCATGAGGCTGTCAGTGTGTGTGGGGCCAGACTCATCACACCGTTGATCGACTCCTAACAGCAAGATAGAAATCCGATCCTGGCCTTCCCATGGATGGAATGCCTCGGCAGAAAGAATAGGAAGGGGATCGGGGTTGTCAGTTTCGGCCGTTTCACCATTTATAACAACTACTGGTGCACCCGGCACTGGCGTATCTACAGCCACCACCAAATCTGGATTTGATATCTCCCACGTCGAAGCCATCTCCCGTACCTGGCCAAACAACCAAACGGAAGAAACAACAACGACAATCAATATCACCATACCGATTGCACCCAATGCCCAAAGGGGCAACCGGATCCCTGAACGTACTTTTCGTTTCTGAAAATCTGTCTGCATATTCAAAAATACCCAGTAGAGCTAAACTTGGCACAAATGGCACGGATTTTCAAAATTAACACAACTGTTTGATACAATTTGTGCTCAAAACTCGCTACTACTGATGCCTTTTCCCTCAAATTTTGCGACAGGCATTATAACATAATTTGTCGATCTGCCAGATTTAAGGAAGCTTTGCATTTTGACGGCGGTCAAGCCCTGTTTTATAATGCGCCATAAACTCTGGCCGCATGGACACTCAGGGCCATTTGTGCCCGTCTTTGCGGTTACTTTTTTGGTAGATGAAAATAACCTATGACAACACACGAAAAAAAAGATTTAAAATCTTTACCATCAACACTTTATACAGAAGAATATTTTCTGACAGCGTGCGAAGGATACGACGTTTTTCTGGAATCAGAAGGCCAGCAGCTTTCCCGACGCCTGAAGGAAGCATTTGCCGTGGCTGATGTTCAGCCTGGTATGCGTGTTTTGGATGTTGGCTGTGGACGGGGAGAGATAATCCGTCATTGTATGCGATTGGGTGTGGAAGCATATGGCATTGATTATGCGGAAGCAGCTACACGCATGACACAAAAGGTGATTGAATCAGAAAGGGAAACGCTGGCCGCCGCTGGCCGCGACGTGAAACATATCAAAGCTGGTGTATGCCGTTCCGATGCCAAACGTTTACCTTTTCCAACCGGGTATTTTGATCGCGTGCTGATGTTTGATGTAGTAGAACATCTATACCCGTGGGAGTTGCATCAGGCAATGTTGGAAGTGCATCGGGTGTTGAAGCCAAACGGCCGTTTCATCATCCACACAGCCCCCAACCGATGGTACGACGCTTATGCCTATCCATGGGTGCGCCGATTACGCATCCTGCTAGGAGAAGGGGATAAATATCCCAAAGACCCGCGCGCCATCACCCCTGTCAACCAAGACGTCCATGTCAATGAACAGGACATGCTTAGCATGCGTCGCGCTCTAAAACAGGCCGGTTTCAAGGGCAAAGTGTGGCTAGATTCGCCGCCACAAAACCGACAAGAACATTTCATACTGGCCATCTTGCGACGCATTGCTTTCGATGTCCCCCCCTTCCGCTGGTTCTTTGAACGGGAAGTCTTTGCCGTTGCCGAAAAAATTGACAAGTCTCGCTAACACGGCCGTTATTATGATGAAACGACTATTACCGATTCTGTTGGTACTCCTGGTCGCATTTACTCTGCGCACCTACCGCCTCACAGAAATCCCCCCAGGCCTCACTCACGACGAGGCCAATCACGGTCGGGAAGCAATTGGCGTATTAGATGGCATTCTGCTTTTCTATTTTCCCCTCAATTACGGCAGCGAACCCCTTTACAGCTACACTGTGGCGGGCACAATGCTGGCTTTGGGCGAAACCCCTTTTGCACTGCGCCTAGTCAATGTCATTTTTGGACTGGCTGCCATTTGTATCACGTGGCTTTGGACCAAAACCGTATTTGACAGGCGCGTTGCCTGGCTGGTGGCGGCTTTGCTGGCCGTTTCGTTTTGGCCGCTGGCGAGCAGCCGAGAAGCATTGCGTGCGGGTATGTTACCATTTTTTATGGGTGGCGCAGTCTGGTTCTTCTGGGTGCTATTCAACCGGGCACAGATGTTGGCAAACAGCCAACTTGCGCCCAAACCATCCACTTTCACCTCCTCTCCTCTTTTCTGGCCTGCGATCGGGTTGGGTGTTTGTGTCGCCATAACGCTTCACATTTACCTGGCTGCCAGAGTGGCCTGGCTTGTTTTCCCTTTGTTCCTTTGTTATTTATTACTCCTTCATCGCCCGACAGGTCGCCGCCTTATTCTGCCTGTAACTGGTGCTCTGATTTTGGCCGGTTTACTCGTTGTTCCCATGTTTGTTTATTTGCAATATCATCCTGAAGCCCTCACACGGCTTGACATGTTGGACAGACCCCTGGAGGAGTTACGAGCTGGCAATTTTGGGCCGCTGCTCCAAAACGCAGGCAGAGCTTTTCTGGCACTTATCTGGCCGGGTTTTGGTGATGCCTTTCTGGCGTACAACATTCCCGGTCGCCCTACGTTAGATGTGATTACGGCCGTTTTCTTTCTCGTCGGTCTCGTTACGTGCTTCTGGTACTGGCGACAACCCCGTTATGCCTTTGTTCTGCTCTGGTTTGGTGTGGGCATTCTCCCCTCACTCATCACAGGCCCCACAGCCAACACCACGCGCAATCTTGCCGCTCTGGCCCCCATCCACTTGTTACCAGCCATTGGCTTTGTCACACTGGCCACACAACTCCAGCAACATATCCGCACTAACCTGAAACCAATTCTGACAACTACGGCCGTTCTCTGGCTGGGTATCACCACCTGGACAACCACCCAGGACTACTTCATCCGCTGGGGAGATGCGCCCGAAGTACGCAATGCCTACCAGCATACCCTCATTGAAATACTCACTTACCTGCGACAACATCCCCCTACTCAACCTGTTGTCATTTCCACCGTCTATCCTGGCCCAGCGCACGATCCCTCTATCGGGCTGGTCCACACCACTACCCAACCAATGGATATCCGCTGGACAGACGGCCGTTTTGCCCTCATACTCCCATACGGCCGTTCCGCCACCACCTTCATTCCCGCTTCCACCCCACTCCATCCCCTCTTTGCCCAATGGCTCCTGCCCGAAGAAACCATCACCTTGCGGCCAGATGATTTAGACCCGGCATTCACCCGCTATCAATTCCCCGCTAACGCTGTCCAGAAATGGCTGACCACAGAAACGGCCGTAAACTTTGGCAATGCCGTTCAACTCCTGCACGCCCAATGGCTCAAAGACACCTACTTGCCTGGCGAAACGGCCGAACTACTCACCATCTGGCGAGTTACCGATCCGGCTGCTGTTGGCCCCATTGTGCCACCCGTTTACACAACCGACGTCAACCTATTTACCCACGTCCTCTCCAACGACGGCCAGGTCTTCCTGCAACGTGATTCCCTGGAAGCCCCCTCCTGGGACTGGCAACGTGATGACATCATTTTCCAGATACACCCCATTCCTTTACCTGCCGATACACCCGGTGGGCAATATGAAACGGCCGTTGGTCTCTACGACAAAGCCTCTGGCCAGCGTTTGCCCGTATTAGACCAAACAGGCAATGTGGTAGAAACGCGCGCCTTCGTCCCCCCACTCAACATAAAAAACCCGTGAGAACCCTCCTTTCCACTTCCCGTTTTGAGGTAAATCTTCTATCATAGAGGCCATGCGCGAGCGACGGACACCGGAACAACTCTCGGTAACCGAATTGGAACGCCTTTTATACGAAAAAAAACGGGCTGAACGACATCGTCGACTCCAGCGCCTCAAAGCAGCTGGCCGACTGGTCGAAGTAGCCGGGCGCCCACCAGCTAACGCCAGCCCTCCCCCACTTCACCAACCAGCTATCAAGGCGGGTGGCGTTATGCGTCACTACACGTTAATAACAGAAGAAGAAACGGCCGTTCCCCCACCCCCACCAGCTACAACACCCTCCTGGAGACAACACCTCAACCGCTTCCTC
>RFGV01000497.1 GCA_003696605.1 Chloroflexota bacterium
AAGAACCTTGCATCAGCACACCCGCTGATTTATGGAGAAATTAAAACGGTCAATCGTGATACTTTGCACCCGCTACCTGCCCTTTGGCGGCTACCGGGCAGGCAGCAGCCCCAACCCCATCACCAGCCACGCCTACACCAGCCAGCGGGAAAATATGGAGATTGGCCTGTACTATTACAATGCCCGTTACTACGCGCCCACCCTGGCCCGTTTCCTGAGCGCCGACACGCTGGTTCCCGACCCAGCTAACCCGCAATCCTTCAACCGGTACAGCTATGTTTTTAATCGGCCCACAAATTATTCCGACCCATCGGGAAATTGCCCCTGGTGCATTGGCGCATTAGTGGGAGCCGTCGTTGGCGCCGCTGCCGACTATGGATACCAGGTTCATCAAAATATGCACTCTGGTATGAGTCTTACAGAAGCATTAACAACGGACATTGACGTTGGCGAAATTGCCGTAGCAGCTGGAGCCGGCGCTGTTGTGGGAGGAACATTGGGCGCAGCCGCACCGGCCGTGACGCCGTATCTCTACTCAGCCGCTGCCACCGCGCAAACGACATATGTTGCTGCAACGGCAGCATATCCTACAACGGCGGCCGTTGTTGGCGGTGTGGCAGAGACAGCAGCGGAATGTGCCATGACAGGTGGGGGGTGTAGCGTAGCGGATTACGTTATTGGTGGCGCAACTGCCGGTCTTTCACATCGGCTTTCCCAACCCGGAAGTAATGAGGCATTTGTAGGGTATCATGGTACATCAAGTATTTATGAAGACTCGATACGTCAGGGTATTAATCCTCCCCCTGGTGGAATGAATTATGGCGGTTCTCAATTAGGAGATGGTTTTTATGTTGCACTTGATTATGATGTGGCTCGTTACTTTGCAGAGAATGCATCCCTAAATAAAGGCGGTAATCCAATAGTGTTAGAAATTTATGCAAGAAATTTTGAGAGAATGTCAGGAATTGTTGTGCCAGACAAGTCTATGTGGTGGGGAAGGACTCCTGATGAATACTTAAATAACTAATGACGGAGATATAACCAAAAGTTGTGGATTGGCTAAGAGAAAAGAGGTGGCGTATCCTCATAGGTGATAAAACCTTAAGCGCGGCGCTGAGCCGCAAGGAGGAC
>RFGV01000498.1 GCA_003696605.1 Chloroflexota bacterium
CTACAATAAAATCATTGATGCCCAGGGTATTACCACAAACCTGCCGTTTAACCATTTGCTGCTGGGTGATGCATGGACCCGAAAGTTGCAATCCGATGTAACGGTCATTTCCCAGTTAAACCTGAAGGATGGAAAGATTAACCTCAATGGATTCAATCTGCACATCATGAACAATTCACCAATGGGCATGATCAGAAAAAGCGGATTGGTATTGAGTGAAACAGATCCTACGGTTGGCTATAGCTACGTGAACTGGCATATCGGGAATGGCGTATCCGGGGCGTCATATTTAATCCCCTTTGGTTCGCTCGATTACGACACCATACCATTTGTCTATACAGTAACATCTTCTGGCAACTCGGGTGGGCTTGGCGTATTACAGGCAGCTACTTATCCTACCGATGTCACCCAGCTGCCCAATAACCGACCCTTGCCTGCAGGGGTAACCAACATAAACAACATCATCGGTGCGGACCATGCCCAGAAGTTCGTTGACCGCTACTGGATAATCAACTTCAACAATTATACAACCCCGCCCGATGGTTCAGGCGTCTTCACCTATGAAGACGACCAGTGGATACCCGGTAACAATTCGATTATAGAAGCCAACCTTCGGGGTGAAAAATGGAATCCTGTGACACAATCCTGGGACCCACCTGTTGGAAGTGTTGACACGATGAACAACACCGTTTGGGTACCCAGCATTAACCAATCCTCCATCTGGGCAGTAGTTGACCCCACCCTGCCGGAAGTGGAAATCGCAGTCAGTGACACCTTAATTTGCCAGAATAATTGCGTAAACTTTTATGACTCAAATCTGGTGACTCCCCTTGCCTGGCAATGGTCGTTCCCGGGAGCTACCCCCAATTCATCAAGCCAGCAACACCCTACAAACATATGCTACCCGACACCCGGTTCTTATGATGTCACGCTTGTGATTACATATCCAAATGGCACACTGTCAAAAACTTTTACCAACTACATTACGGTTAAACCGGGTCCTACGGCAAATACAGGCCCGGATGCAATGATTTGCCCGGGCGGCTCAACAACGCTTTCCGCCTCAGGGGGAACATCTTTCATATGGCATCCGGGAGATGGATTATCCGACAGCACAATTGCTAATCCCGTTGCCTCGCCTTCCACGACTACCCGGTATATCGTTGAGGTTTTTGACAATTTTGGCTGTTCCGATACCGCCAGTGTACTGGTGACGGTTGCTGCACCACCCCAGGCGAATGCCGGTCCTGACGACAGCATATGCAGCGGGGGTTCCACTACCCTGACTGCAGCCGGGGGTGTGGCATATAGCTGGAGTCCGGCTTCATCACTATCCAACCCCAACAGTGCTACAACGCAGGCATCTCCCCTGACCACCACGACATATACAGTTACAGTAACTGATGCCAATGGTTGTACGGCTACTGATGATGTAACCATCACCGTGCTGCCGGCACCTGTAGCCAATGCAGGCCCGGATGTGACCATCTGCAAAGGGCAATCCACCCAGCTCAGCGCTTCGGGTGGCGTTTCGTATACATGGTCTCCTGCAACCGGGTTGAGTGCAACAAACATCCCCGACCCTGTTGCATCGCCACAATCCACAACTACATATTCTGTTACCGTAACAGATGCCAATGGTTGTAC
>RFGV01000499.1 GCA_003696605.1 Chloroflexota bacterium
GCGCCTTCACCGGGAATCGCTGTAAAAGTAATGGATGAAAACCTGTCTCCATTCCAATGGCCAGGTGCTACACTCGCTGGCGGAACTGGGTGGACTAAGATTTCTAAAACAATAACTCTCCCAGCTGGTGCACGTTTTATTCAGCCATTCATTGCCTGGCATGCCAATGCTGGTGATCGCCTCCGTGTTGGTCCAATGTATATTGGAGTTATTGAACGCGGTGCTGATGTGACAGGAGAGCATTTCTCCTCTATTTCACAGCTCTTACCTAATTGGAATTTCCAGTCTTCAGATAAGAATGGGAAGCCTGCTGGTATTAAAGCAATTGAGTCAATTGCTGACGAGTCCCAAGTCCAATTCGGCGGGATTGGAATTCAAATCCTCTCATCTCCAGATACAACTGTCGGTTATGGGTTCCCCGCAATACCGATAGACGATAAGCAAAAATATCGTGTAACAATTCGCCATAAGAGCTCAGGCGCAGCGTCGAGTGGTTTGTATCTTCGCTTTAATGAGCTATCGACTGACTTGCCGAGCGGCAAAACACATGTCGGGGTGACTTCTGGGAACCAAGTAACGGCTGCGAGAACATCTTCCGTAGATCTTGTTGGCAACGGGCCAATGCCGGGGACAACTGTTGTTGAGAATACATATACCTACACACCAACCCCGGGAACTCGTTTCGCCAGCTTCTCTATGTATAACTGGGGATCAGGGGTCACCTACGAGGTAGAGTGGGTTCAGGTCTCTATCATTCCGAAGACAGCCGATGAGATTGATGAAGGCCCATTGCGTAAATGGGCCGCGGAGTCGGGTGCCGACATCACTGGTGCCCACACAGCTGCAGCAATAGTCAACCAAGGCCCCGGTGCCACAGCTCCAGACATCGATGGCATCCCTGACGGTGAAACATACGCCAAGGTCAAGGTCGCAGCCCTGACATTGGGCCAGATCGATCTGTCCAAGTCCGGCGTCATCAATAAGCGCGCGGACTACATCACCTATGTGGCCGGGCAGACGGTTGAGAGCCTGAGGCCAGCCGAGGCCGGAGCTGACAAGACGACTCCAAGACTGCACGGAAACCTTGTTATAAATGGTAGCTTTGAGGCAGACCTCGACGAGTGGAATGCAAACGGGAATGCTTCAATAACAACGGCTGAAAAGCATAGTGGAACTCGGTGCCTTCGATTTCAGGAAGACCCATCACAGGCATTTGGCGTTATAAGCAATCGGATATCTGTTAATTTAGGAGACAGGTTTCTTGTGGAAGTTTGGGCAAAGAGAGATGAGGCGTTTATACCTGTATTCGACGCACAGTGTGGTTATGTTGGTTATGACGGGGCAGGAAATGTTCTTTTCTATGGTTCGCAGGCCTTTAGCCTTAGTAAAAATGTGTCTGGATGGCAACGTGGTAGGGCTGTCTGGCATATCAACACGCCTGGGGTTGAGTTCATAGCTGTTGAACTGATTGTCAATGTAGGTTCTGGTGTCTGGTATTTTGACGATGTCAGTCTGGCCAAGTTGCCAAGCGATGCCAATGATTTATTCTGGGTAGATGGGACATCCATAGAGAGCCTGAAGCCCGCGGAAGTCGGGTCTGATGTCACGGGCTCCCACACGGCGGCTGCCATTACCGGTCAGGGAGCACTGGCAACGCGGAACAATGTCGCCTGGGCGACGGAGGTGACCGGCCGGCCGGCGGAGCTGACAGATGGTCGTATTCCTACCGCAA
>RFGV01000500.1 GCA_003696605.1 Chloroflexota bacterium
ATCGCCAAATTGTGTCCTCATCTCATTCCACAACTTTATTGCACTCACTCCCAGATCAGTGTCCATATGCTCTATGGGCACCTCCATGTCCGGCGCCCCCTTCAGCGCGCCCGGACGATTAATAGTAAACACTGCCTGATGAGGAAATTCAACCGGCACAAGTTCACGCTCATCAACATCCAGAGTTTGAGTTCTCAAGCCCGGAATCAGCCCCGTCGGCAAAAATCCCGACCTCACCATCTCACTCATGGTCGGCCCAAACTCCTCTGTGGCCGGAACCTTGACCACCATAGCCGGCGCTTTCGAAGTTAACATACTCCTCATCTTATCCAAACCCAACCCGCTACCCGACCTGGTCGGCTTAGCTTCCCAATAAACCCCATTATTCTCCACCGCAAAGCGTGGCGGCACCGGGGAAGTGATTTGCCGCCTCACCACTTTCAAGTCACCCGGATCATAATCGGCAAATGCCAAAGCCGCCCTGACAAATGCCAATCCTGGCCCAAAATCGGGAAACCACGGCGGATTCTCCTCATAATATCTCTTCGCCCCCTCCCCATCCAAGTGCCTGCCGCTAAACACCATCGTCTCTGATACTCCTTCATCTTCATCTCCATGGCGAAATACATACGGGGCATACACAGCCCATGGTTTCAATCCACACTCCTGGTTTATATGCTGCGTCGCGCCACCTCCCGGCAAAAATTCGCCATTCGGCAACCAGCGTCCCGCCGCCGCTCTCAAATCGCTTTGAACCGTAGTGTAGTAGGGTGCTAGATTTCTATAGGCATAAACCGCTCTTTCCATCATCGGATAAGTCAGTCTAGCTCCATCCTCACCAGGCTTTTTAGCAGTCCTCCCAAACTCCAAAGTTACCTGCCCCCCCGCTCTCAAAGCCGACCGTCTTTGGGCCGGACTCATCCCTACCAAACTACTCGTCCCCACAACCCCCTCGTCCTCATCAACCATCATCCAAGGTACCAACTGCCCATTTTCTATTTGTCCTCTGACCACCCAAGCATTCGTAAACGCTGGAATCGGAAATGTTTTGCCATATCTCGCTCCTAACACATCCGTTATCCCTTCAGCCCTCTCCTCATTGCTCATCCCCGGATCATCAGGCCCCACCACCCTAAATCCATTTGCCCGGTTGGCTATTGCATATTTCCTCGCTTTTTCCTCAATCCGCTCCACCAACCCCGCATTCTGCTCACGCAAATATCTCTCCAATTCATGCGGCGTCTCAGGTGATTTTCTACCAAAAAACATATATTTCTCCTTTCCCCCAAGCACAAAAAAACCGCCTGGTCGGCGGTTGGGAGTTAAAGTCATGTGTCAATTATTTACCCACGACCCACTCCCTCTTGGCTAAGGATAATAATAAAATTAGCAACACTAGCAAAACGCTTAACGCTTCTCATGCCCAAATTATAACGTATGTAACAAATATGTCAACAACTCCCCACCAATCAACAGCAAAAAAAGAAACCCAACCAGACTCACAAAACCAATCAAATAAGTCATTAAGATAGCACAATCTAAACAGTCACAATATCGCTCGCCCCAAGATCGATCGTAATTCTCGCATAGGGATAGCGACTTGCTACCTTAACAACAAAATTATTCACATAATCCCCCAAATTAATCTGAGGCATATCCTC
>RFGV01000501.1 GCA_003696605.1 Chloroflexota bacterium
ACTGAACCCGGGCACCTATACCGTAACGGTAGTTAATGAATATCAATGCCAGCGGGTGGGGCATTACACCCTTACATCCCCGGGTGCTTTAAGCATCAATCCCGTTATTGTACACAATCCCTGTGATGGCAGCCAATCCGGTTCCATTGGCTTAAATCCCTCAGGAGGAAAGCCACCATATCAATTCTTATGGTCCACCGGTGATACAGTGCCATCCCTGAGTGGACTCGCTGCCGGAACCTATGCCATAACATTGTATGACTACAATGGCTGTCAGGCTGTAGATACCCTTACTGTAAATGCACCCCCTCCATTATCCGTCCAGATGCATAAAACAGATGTAACCTGTGCAGGACTGGCGGATGGCGTGGCAATCAGTACCGTCACCGGGGGTACGCCACCATATAATTATCTATGGACAACAGGTGATACATCCGCCATTTTGGAGACTGGTGCAGGCTTGTATTTTCTGGTGGTAACAGATGCCAACGGTTGTATTCAAACAGGTCACGTCCAGATCGATGAACCTGACAGCCTCTCCATTGTCTTTCAAAGTGTAGCACCAACAACCCCTTATCATGCGGATGGGCAGTTAACCGTTGTAGTAACCGGGGGAACCCCGCCATATACCTATCAGTGGAATACAGGAGATACAACCAGTTCCCTTACCGGCTTGAATCCAGGATTATATAAAGTCACAATTACTGACTCGTTTGGATGTGTCAGGATGGACAGCATTCGTTTAGATGCATTATCTCTGGTATGCGAACCGGTAACCGGTGTATACAGCTCACGGATCACACCCACATCTGCCCGGTTGCATTGGTCACCCCATGCCTATGCAACAGCTTACATGATCAGAGGAAGACGGATGGGTGCAACTAACTGGACGAAATTACGGATTCCCGCAAACCGGACCTTCATCGATGTACATGGCTTAAGCTATGGCATTACATACCAGTGGCAGATTAAGGCTTATTGCATGCCGCAGGATTCACTCCCCTCTGTGTGGTCACTCAGTGACACGTTCACAACCGGTTGTTACCCGCCTGATTCGCTCTGGACTTACCCGGTTGCCTCAACAGCAGCTCGATTTAACTGGAAGAAGCGCCACGGAGCTGCTGGTTATGAAATAAAAGGGCGAAAAATTGGCGGCTCATGGCAATCCATATGGGTTGGTTCAGGCAATACGACATACCGCGACTTTTTTAATTTGCAACCCGCTACTGCCTATGAATGGAAAATAAGGGCGATTTGCGGCAACAACGGTTACCCCGTTTCAGCATTCAGTCCGGTTACTTCCTTTAC
>RFGV01000502.1 GCA_003696605.1 Chloroflexota bacterium
GTAAAATGGTGTCCCCTTCTTCGACAACAAAAGTATCACCAACAGCAACAGGGGGTGTATTAGGCGTAATTGCGAGGATTATCTCACCGGTATCACACAATATTGGAAAGGCATCATCACAAATGATATAAGTTGCCGTATCAAAACCAACAAAAGCACTGTCGGGGATATACATCAGGCTATCCCCGGAAATCGGCTGAATGTGCCCATGCGAAGGTGGGAAAAGCAGTCTGGATGAAATCCTGTCGCCATCAGGGTCATGGTCGTTGGCTAACAGGTTTAAACGTACAGGCACGTTGACACGGCCATAAATAAAATCCGTAACGGCAACGGGTGCATGATTCAGGCATAACCGGGATGTATCTGGTAGGCTCAGCTTTAATCCAAAGAGCGTATCCCCCGGAGCACCATCGGTAACTCCATAAGGGTCACCATAACATAACGCGTTGGGATTGATGATTTCTCCTCCTGCACCTCCTGAAACATCAATCATTACATGAGAAGGTATCAAATTGCTTTTGATCCACACAATGCCGCCACCACCCCCACCTCCAGGACCATGGCAAACCGCATATCCGGCATTATCCACATCACCCCCATCGTCTCCACGGGCAGAAACCGTCAAATTGCCAACAAGGGTATCCGCATGGATTAACAAACTACCTCCGCCACCACCGCCTCCGGCACCATCACGGCCTGCCACCGAATCCTGTGAAGCCCCATCAGCATTGATGGTGCCATTTGTCGACAGGATTTCCCGGCTGTCGATAATGATGATGCCACCGCCATTTGCCCCGCCAGTGCCGAGATGATCATTCTGCTGACCGCCACCACCTCCACCACCGGCAAATACCTTATGTAACATTCCAGCCATATCGAGCGCATGTCCCCCTATGCCTCCGACATTTAAGCTGCCACATCCGGCATATTGCCTGCCACCATGTCCCCCGATACCCCCATTACTGCCACCACCACCCCCGGAATTGGAGTTGTTTCCTCCTCCGCCCCCATTGGCAACCGCTCCCCTGCCCGCTTCAAATCCGGCAGGTAGCAGACATATTCCCTCACCTTTCATACCAGCATCGCGGTGACTATACGGAACATAGTAGTCGGTGAAATCACATTGCACACTGCCCAATGAAACCCGACCTCCCCGGAATCCGCATCCACTGGCATCAATAACGCCCTGTAGCCAGAGTTTCCGGGCTCGAAACACAACAACCCCTCCGGTCTTCCCATCCCAGGGCTTAGCCCTGAGAGTGTCCGTAATTACCAGCTCCCTGAAATAGGGAACACTTATCAGTTGCACTTTCCCGGCAACATCATAACCCCGCTTCAGGGAATGCATCGTATAAACCGTATCCCCATGAACCTGCCTGACTATTATATATTCAAAATTTCCTGCATGCCCATAAC
>RFGV01000503.1 GCA_003696605.1 Chloroflexota bacterium
ATACAAATGAGAACTGTAACGATCCCGATTCAGTGCGTCTTGCTCCTGTTTCCACTGAATCAGCTTCGTCTTGGCCGGGCTTTGCTCATCACGCACTGCAACCAACGCCTGATGAACGGCCGACATAATATCCCGTCGCAACGGCACCTGTCGCGCCTGCAATGCCCGCTGAATCTCCAACAACTCATCCGCGTGAGCAGAACTGGCTCGCAACTCCGTTAACAAATCCATCACCTGTTGCCGCTCTTTGTGCAATGGTAATGTGAACGCCTTCCAGGCTTTAACTCGGAAATTCTCCACCAGCTTCTTCGCATTCCGCTCAATTTGGTCTAACTCACCAGGCGTCGCAATCCGTTGCTCAATAATCCACTCCCGCATCTTGCGAATGCAATCATATTCTTCTTCCCATGCCAGCCGTTCTGGCGATTTATACCGCTCATGACTACCCGAAGTAGAGTGACCTTGTGGCTGGGTTACATCAATCACGTGAATAATAGATGGCACATGCTCTTTGCGTGCTGTTTCTGCCGCCCGCAAGTAGGTCTCCACCAATGCCGGATAATCCCAGGCATGCACAGTGTAAATATCAAATCCTTCATCGGAACCAGGCTCTCGCTGGAAACCCTTTAACAATTCCGACAGGTTTTGCTTGGTAATCTGGTACTTGTTAGGCACAGAGATACCGTACCCATCATCCCAAATAGAAATAACAACTGGTGCTTTAATCACACCAATAGCATTCACAGCTTCCCAAAACATTCCTTCTGCACAACTGGCATTTCCAATCGTGCCAAATGCGACTTCATTTCCGTTGCGGGAAAACTGGGCAAATTGTTTTAGCTCCTCCAACTCTCGATACAAACGGGAAGCATATCCCAAACCTACCAGCTTGGGCATTTGTGAACCGGTTGGCGAGAGGTCTGGAGCGCTGTTATACATTTGTGTCAGGTCTTTCCAGCTACCATCTGGGTTGAGGCTGCGTGTGGCAAAATGCGCGTTCATTTGTCGCCCGGCCGAATGTGGATCAGCATTAACATCGGCGTGGGCGTAAAGTTGGGCAAAGAATTGCTGAATGGTCATTGCCCCAATGGCAAACATGAACGTTTGGTCTCGATAATAGCCAGCTCGCCAGTCACCCTTGCGGAAGGCTTTGGCCATTGCCAGTTGGGGGACTTCTTTGCCGTCGCCAAAGATGCCAAATTTGGCCTTGCCGCTCAATACCTCGCGCCGACCAACAATGCTGGCTTCACGACTTTGTACAGCCAGGCTGTAATCTCGCAAAATTTCGGCTGTACTGAGGAAAACTTGTTGTCCTATCTGTTTTTGTTCTTGTTTTTGTTCTTTTTCATGTTGTACTTCTAGCATGATTCTGGCTCCTTTTGTCCATGAACCGCATTGCACCTGGTAACGTGACGATTGTTCACATACAGACAGGCAAAAACAACCATGTTCGCATGGGTTTGCCAGTTGTTAACTGATGTGGATAATGCTGACATCAGTGCGGGTAAGTGGTTATGGTATTGTTCCAGGGGATGTGTTCATGGCTCAGTGGACCTCCATTTACGCAGGTATAGTGGGAAATTAAGGTAAATTTTGCGTCTGTATGTAACGCACTTATTTTATACATGATTTTATTATAAATTCGCAAGATTTCATCTGAAGTTACGGTAATTACTCATCCAATGGGAGTACTTTGAAGTTGTCGAACTGGACACGCACGCCACCTAATCCCAGGGTCTCGACAACAAGGCCAATGTCCCCACTGCTAAATGTGTTGTCGGTAACGCGGCCAACTTCGATGTCGTTGACGTAGAATATCATGTTTGCGCCTTCGGCTCGGACGCGCAGGATGTTGGTGGCATTGAGTCCTTGGTTAACGGCCGTTGATTCAAACCACCAGTCTCCTACCAGTGGCTCGGCTTCTTCTTCTCCCCCGTTTTTTATACGACCTATCCACACAAAGCCATCTCCGCTAATCTTGAACAAATAAAAGTTATCCTGTTCGTCATCAACCCGAAAAAGCATGCCATAGCCATTATTGAGTGGGCCTTCTATTTGCGTGGCTTCTACTTCATATACACCATCGGAAAAATTTAATCCGGCTGTTGTCCAGATAATGACGTCATCCCCCGTGACTAACAAATCATACACCCCATTTTCTATCTTCCCCACAGCGTCTGCGTCCTGGCCTACACGCCAGTTACCCGGCTCATCAAACGTTTCGTGGAATGGTTGTGCTTTTCCACAGGCAACGAGAAAGAACATGATTAGCAGCAAAAAAGGGTAAATTTTATTTCGTCCCATGATTTTGTTCTCCTGTTTGGGTATAGTACCGGTATGTTGTGATTATTTTACGGGATAAACAAGAAAGGGCGGGAAAACCCGCCCCTCTTTATGTCAATAAACGGACTGAATTTTGCCAATTTTTATGGGCAAGAAATGAGTGAAGTCAAGGCAGTTGGCATACATCTGTCATCTGACGTCCATGGCTTCGACAACGATTTGGGCGACGTCTTTAACGGTCATAGGGTCACCGGCATGGCGGTTGGCGTCGGTCATCATTTGAGCACAGAAGGGGCAGGCAACGGCGAGGGTGGTGGCACCAGTACGCCGGGCTTCGTCAAAACGGACCTGATTAACGGCCGTTTCCCCATGCTCTTCTTCCTTCCACATCTGTGCACCACCAGCCCCACAGCAAAAAGAATTCACCCCATGACGATCCATCTCCAGCAAATGCGCTCCAGCTTCTGCCAAAGCCTTTCGCGGGTCATAAACAACGCCATTATGTCGTCCCAAATAACATGGATCATGGAACGTCACCTTTTCCAACTTATTCCCATTCAACTTCAGCTTCCCCTTCCCCACCAAATCTGCAATCAACTGGGTATGATGATACACTTCATAATACCCACCCAGTTCCTTATACTCTCGCCCCAACGTTGTAAAACAATGCGGACAACTCGTCACAATACGCTTCTTATCCACACCAGCCGCATTCAACGTCTCAATATTTGCCATAGCCATCTCATAAAACAAATACTCATTACCAGCACGACGCGCCGAATCACCCGTACAGGACTCCATCTCGCCCAACACGGCAAAACTCACACCTGCCTCATGCAAAATCGTCGCCACAGCCCGCACTGTCTTCTGAGCATCCGGGTTAAACGCCCCTGCACACCCAACCCACAACAAATACTCAAAATCCGGGTTCTCTTCAACCGTAGGCACAGAAAATGGTAACGGCTCAGCCCAAGCCATGCGGCTATCTGTAGACTGCCACGGGTTACCCATACGTTCCATACCCACAAACGCTCCCTTCAACTCATCCGGGAAGCTACTTTCCATCAACACCAGATTACGGCGAATATCCATAATATCCAACATGGGCGTATTCCCTACCGGACAAGCATCAATACAAGCACCACACGCTGTACACGCCCATACTGCACTCTCACTAATCGCAAAATCCAGCAATGGCAATGGCTCAGCACCGTTCGCCAGCTCTGTCATATGCTCCTTAATGTAATATCGTTTGTTAATTTCCAGGGCAGAAGGTGACAATTCCTTGCCCGTATTATAAGCCGGACATACCTCCTGACACCGATTGCACATAATACAAGCAAACGCATCTACAATCTGCGTCTGCTCCAGGTCAAAGAGAGTGGCTGCACCAAACTGTTCAATAGACTCGTCCTCAAAGTCTAGTGTAAACATCTGGCCCAGATAATTTCGTTCCGGCCGTGTCATAAAATTAAACGGCCCCATAAACAGATGGGCATGTTTGGTATAGGGGAAATAAGGCAAAAACATAAACACAAGGCCAATGGCAACCCACCAACTGGCATGCCAGCCAAAATTAAGGGCGGCTGGAGAAAGACCACTCCAGGCCGAAGCCAACCAATTTGCAAACGGTTGCCAGGCATCAGCACCATGTTGGGCAATTAAAAATGAAGAACCAACAAACCGGGCACCAACATGCATCAAAATAAACAAACCAACAACCAGGGAATCTTGGGGAATGCCTTTGCGTGCTTTAGGCATTAGTTTCACATTTTCACGAATACCCAGCACAGGATCATGGAAGGCAAACCGGCGCAACAATAAGTAGGCCACGCCAACCAGCACAGCCACACTGAAGATATCGGCTAGCAGGCGATATAGTTGACCAATTATGTTGTCAGGGAAAAATGTAAAGCCAGGAATGAGGCCCTCAAGAATATCGAGGATATTGACCAGACCGTAAAAAATAAAGCCCCAGGCGACACCATAGTGGAACAGAGAAGTCAATCGGCGATGACGAATTAGTCGTCCTTGAGAAATAAGCGCCACGACACCAGTAATGACACGCCGAGGCAAATCATTGAAGTTTAGTTTGCCCTGTCCCCGTGTAATAATTTTCGCCATCTGCTGAAAGGTGGTGTATGTGGCTGTGAGGCAAATAGCTACCAGTAGAGCAAAGAGCAGCTTTTCAGTCGGTGTTAACATGCTTCCCTCTCCAGGTTGGTCTTTGGTTGGTAAATTGGTTGAAACTGGCGGGTGAAGTCGCCATGTGCCAAGTCTATCATAGGGATAAAGGGCTGACAAAAAGTGTGCTGCAATGCGTTATGAATGGTGTGGTGTAAACGTGGGAAAGCCGTATCGTGTGATACGGGGTGGATGGGTATAATTGGGGACTATGCAAAAGTGGCAAGGTAGATTGAGACATTTGGTTGTTTTTTTAGGGGTGGTGTTGCTGGTGGTGGCAGTGTGGCCACCGGTTTTGTCGTTGTATGAATTGACGGGTGAGGAGACTGTTGCGGGACAGGTGCGGGGGGTAGTGCATTGGCTGAATACGGCCGTTCGGCCCCAGCCCTATCTCGCTCCCAACGTTCCTGTTTCTATTCCTGTTGAATACCCTTTTGGTATGAACACTTTTTTGCAACAAGAAGTAGAGCCAGAAAAACGCGCACGCAGTTTGCAGCTACTCCAGCAGAGTGGTTTTCGCTTTATTCGACAAGAATTCACCTGGGAAGACATTGAAATTCATGCCAAGGGGGATTTTGTTGACCGACGTAATGACCCAAACGGCATAGACGCCTGGGCAAAATATGACAATATTGTGTCACTGGCTGAACAATATGAGATTGAGATTATCGCTCGCCTCAGCAATCCGCCTTCATGGTCAAGGGCATTACCAGATGAAGAGATTGGCTCACATGGCCCTCCAGATAACTTTGATGACTACGGGGATTTTGTGGCGACGGTGGCTGAACGGTACAGGGGGCGTATTCGGTATTACCAGTTGTGGAACGAACCGAATATTTATCCTGAATGGGGGGAACAAAATGTTGATCCGGAAGCTTATACTGACTTGCTGTGCACGGGTTACCGGCGTATCAAGGCGGTAGACCCGGACGCTGTGGTAATTGCTGGGGCGTTGTCGCCTACGGTGGCTGTTGACGGCCGTAATTTGAATGACCTGATTTTTCTGGAACGGATGTATGCTGCCGGTGCGGGAGAATGTTTTGATATTTTGTCGGCGCAGGGGTACGGTCTTTGGTCTGGTGCCTTAGACCGACGGTTGCGGCCGACGGTTATTAACTATCCGCATCATTTGTTATTGCGGGATGTCATGGTGCGGCATGGGGATGCCAGCAAGCCGCTTTGGATTAGTGAAATGGGATGGAATAGTGTGCCGGAATCTTTACCGGCTAATTACGGCCGTGTTAATGAAGAACAGAAAGCCCGGTATGCAGTAGAGGCATTCGATCGGGCACGACGAGAGTGGCCATGGGTAGGGGTGGTGAATTACTGGTTTTTCAAACGGCCAGCCGATTGGGAAAAGGACCAGTCTTGGTATTATTTTCGGGCAATGGAACCGGATTTTACGCCCTTGCCGGTGTTCACAGCAATGGCGGCATATGCCAGCAATCCGCCCGATGTGTCTCTGCGCCCAAACTGGCTTTATGTATGGGATACTTTACGGCCGTTTTTCTTCCTGGTTGGTAGTGCCATCACCCTTTTAGCCCTCCTCAATATCCTTACCAAACCTTCCGATTTGGAGACCTGACATTGAAAACGCGGTGGCTTCCTCTATTGCTAATCCTGTGGCTGGCTACGGGGCTTCGCTTCTACCGGCTGGACGCCCAATCTTTTTGGAATGATGAAGGGAATAGTGCTCGTCTGAGTGAACGCAGTATTCCTTTAATTATTGAGGGCACAGCCAGCGACATTCATCCACCACTTTATTATTTACTTTTGCATGAGTGGCGGGTAGTTGTCGGTGAAAGTGAATTTGGGTTGCGTGCGTTTTCAGCATTTGTGGGTGTGCTCACCGTAGCAGCTACCTATAGCTTGTTGAGGATTTGGCCGTTGCGTTTATCCCCTGCCGGCAGGTATGTGGCGTTGTTGTTAACGGCCGTTCACCCGGCACTTGTGTATTACAGCCAGGAAACGCGCATGTATGCCTTGCTGGCCTTTTGGGCAATGTTGGCTTCCAACATTTTTTGGCAATGGTGGCGACGACGGCGCTCGTTTGGGTGGGGAGCAGCGTATGTACTTGTTACAGCCGCAGGGTTATATACCCATTACTTTTATCCGGTAGTCGTCGGTGTACATGGCCTTTGGCTGGCAGGTATGTTGTGGCAACAAGAGGGGGGGAATCGTCGCTTCTGGCAAACGGCCGTTTCCTGGGCCGGCATGATTGGCACAGCTATCCTTATCTATCTGCCGTGGGTTCCCATTTTTATTAACCAGGCCGGTGGCCGCCCCGGCACACGGTTGCCATTGACCAAATTTCTGACAGAAAGTGGGCGCTGGCTGGCATTGGGGGCAACCATTGACCCGAAAACGGCCGTTTTTCCGCTGGCTATCCTCGCCCTCTCTCTCCTCCTGGCCTTATGGCACTACCGGCAACAGGCTTGGGTGCTGGCGCTGCCACTGTTGTTACCGGTGCTATTCATGTACCTGGCCGGAACAACCGAAAGCCAGTTCTACAAATTCCTGCTCATTGCTGTACCATTTGTAGCCATCTGGGCAGGTGCCGGTCTTTTCGCCCACAGAACAGCCAGATGGCAAGTAGTTGTCGGCGGGGTGTTGCTGGCAGGGGTCTTGTGGGGAAACGGCCGTTCCCTATACAACCTTTACTTCAACCCTGCCTATGCCCGCGCCGATTATCGCGCCATCGCCCAACGCATTGCCCAAGACAACCACCCCAATGCCGGTATCATCCTGGACGCCCCCAACCAATGGGAGGTATTTACCTATTACCATCGAGAAGGCGCACCTGTCTATCCCATTCCCCGTGGACGCCCCAATCCAGATAGCATTGCCGCAGAACTAAGCACAATCACGGCACAACATTCCCGCATTTATGCCCTCTTTTGGGGAGAAGCCCAACGAGACCCGGAGCGACTGGTAGAAAAATGGCTGGACGCCCATGCATTCAAGGCAAGTGAGGAGTGGGTTGGAGATGTCCGGTTTGTGGTTTATGCCGTACTGCCAAAAGCAGCCTCAGAGATGACAACGGCCGTTTCCCTTCCCTTTGGCTCAGCAATTACCCTGCAAGGCTACACCCTGCCGCAAAACACCTTTACCCCCGGCGATGTTGTTCCTGTTACACTTTTCTGGCAAACGGCCGAACCACTCACCCAGCGCTACAAAATATTCCTGCACCTGATAGACAGAAACGGTCGTCTGGTTGCCCAACGAGATAGCGAACCAGGTGGCGGACTGGCCTTGACCACCACCTGGTCACCGGGCGAAA
>RFGV01000504.1 GCA_003696605.1 Chloroflexota bacterium
ATCATAAGGCAATGGACAGTTAAACAATCCTGGCGGTTTATTTACCGCAACCGCCCTCCTGCCGCGAATGCCATCCGGCCCGATTGGCGTTACCGAAAACCAGTGTTCCAGCGATCCATTGATATTTGTAATGATGGCAGAGGTGGTTGTAACTGTTGCCACCGAATCCATGTACATATTGCCAAGCATGCTCACCTCGTAATGGGTTGCGCCATTTACGGGTTGCCACGTGAGGATTACCGAGTCAGGGCATGCCGAGGTAACCGTAATCAATTGCGGCAGTCCGATAATTGTAAACGGGTGTGGGCTGATTCCGGCAATTTGCCCGGTTCTCGAAACCCTGAATCTCGCCTTGCCGGTAATCACATTCGGAACAGTCCATTGATAATACCGCTGTAGGCCAGGAATACCAGTGGTGATTAAATTCCAGCTATTGCCATTATCGGTCGAATATTCCAGGGTAAAGTTTCCGGTTGAACCGTATGCATCCCACCTGACAATCTCGGTTTCACCCGGCACAAACCCTTCCCCGCCAGCCGGATATGTCACGATTATGGAATCGTTTAAATATTCCCATACTACATAGTATTTCTGTGGACCCTGGGGTATGGAAAAACCATTGACGGAAAGCGTGTAATTACCTGCCGGGGGGTTGTCAATGGTGATTTGTTCCATATTGTTGAGGTCATCCACTCCGCGCACGGCAGGGGCTGACAGATTAGAGGCATTGGGTGTGGGATCGAGCACCCAGGGTTGATAGGTTGTGCCCGATGGACTGGTCAAAGTGCAATTGATATCATTTACCAGGGCTTTGGATGCCACGGGCGATCCTTCATAATCGAGCCAGTACACCATCAACCGCAATTGGCGTGTGCCGGCAGGTACGTTAATCGTATGGGTATTGGTCATGCCTTGCGAGATAAATGCGGAGAAATAGCGCTGTTGTTCGAGGATGCGCAGTGCCCGGAACGCATTTACCCTGCCCCATCCATAGGTAAAATCGGGACCCGGATTGCCCAGGTCGTAAGCCGAATTGAGCAGGCAGGCTTTCAGCAGTGATGATTCGGGGTTGTTGCCACCGTTCATTTCCCGGTATGCCTGGTACATCTGGGCGAGAATGCCGGCAACGCCCGGTGCTGCTGCGGATGTGCCCCCTCCGGGAGCATAGGTGTTATACGGGTCGGTGGACATCTGGTTGGTGCCATTGGCACAGATGTCGGGTTTTATGCGTCCATCTTCTGCCGGACCCCGGCTGCTGCTCGATGTCAACTCTTCGATCGCATTCAGGTTACCTACCGCGATGACGTTTTTGCCCTGCTTATAACCACCCGTTATGGTACCCCACGGAGGACCGGCACCATAACCACAATCGCTGGCAGCGCTGTTGCCTGCAGAAAACACATGGATCAACGGGGGATTCTGCCGGATCTGCTGGTCGCCTTCCTGCGTGTCGGTGGTATATCCCGCATTACACCCCTGACTGTATGAGGTGGATGTGATTACAATGCCGTGATTGTTTAAATTGCTCACCGCATTGTTTATGTGGGGATAACCCGATATTTCATATACCCACAAAAAACATCCGGTAGCCATCCCTTTTACCGTGGGGTCAAGGTTACCTGCCCCAGCGATGATTCCGGCTGTCATATCGCCATGGGTGCCACCCAGCCCACCGGTAACATTTGACTGGTCAATTCTGCCCGTGAAATCGATATGCGGACCTACACCACCATCGTCAGCCAATGCCACTGACACTCCTGTACCGTCATACTTTCTACCCCCTGGATATTCGGCATCGAGCATGTTGTTGCGGTGCAACCCGCGCGCATGGATATCATCAGGCACGGGTGGAGCGGCTTCCGGTTCAATCCAGTAAACCGCTGGATGGGCTGCCAGAGCCATCAGATTTGCCGCATCGATGGCAATCGATGCATAACGCTTTCCCGGTTGATAAGAGATCCAGTCGCCACCGGTTGCTGCCAGCACAGACCTGACTGTTTCCTCAACAGGCAGGCGGTACATGGGCATTACCCTTATTAGCAGCTTGCCACCAGCATCGCGTATATGGGCGGGATAAGGACCATTTTTCAACAGGGGGTCAATTTTATACTCCGGTTGCATTTTCTTAACTGCCACAATGCCAAAGTCTGCCAACCGGGCAAATGGATAATTCGCAGGCAGTGAAGCGATAAATGTATTCCGGGGAATATACTCCAGCAAATGAATGCTTTCCCCTTTGATCATTTGCTTAACAGCGTCTGATGGGATGGAATGGAAGACCAGCAGACGGTATATCTTTCCATCAATCACTTCATCCTGGCTTACAGGATCAATATTTCGCCCTGCGCGGTCTGGGTCTAACTGCACCGTCCCCGACTTGAAATATATTTCGATTTGTTCCTGGGAAAGGGAAATGGAATGACAGGCGAAGACAACAGTGAGGATAAAAAACAATTTTTTCATAAGAAGGCAAGTGATTGATTAGATAAAAAGAATACTGATCAGTAAAGATAAGAGGTTATTTTAATAACATCAGAAATCGGGAAGGATCTGGGGAAACAGGGAGAAACAGCAGGGAAGGTAACAGTGCCGGAGGCGGGATTCGAACCCGCACGGCCTCGCGGCCACACGCCCCTGAAACGTGCGTGTCTACCAGTTTCACCACTCCGGCAACGGGAGCAAATTTACCATATTCCCCTGAATAATCAATGAATATCAGGGCTCTTCTATCAGGTGTTCATTTTCCATAATCAACCGCTTATTGACAGCTATACTTGCATTCAGCTCAAATCCGATTAGCAGGGCATACGCATTGAAATACAGCCACAGGAGCAGGGCGATGATCGTCCCGATAGAGCCGTAAAGCTTGTTATATGCAGCGAAAT
>RFGV01000505.1 GCA_003696605.1 Chloroflexota bacterium
GTTTTCAGGGCTTGACGGCGGCTGATGCGTTTTTCTGTATCCATTCAAATCCTCCCTTGAAAACTTTGATTGCTTCAGTATCCTCTAATGAGTCCGTAGGTGGTTACTAAGTATAACTTCTTCATGGAAGCTCTGCAAGCCTGGGCCAGCAATTCGAAATATAGAATGCAATGCACTAAAATAGCGGTATGAGGCAAAGTTTAACAGTTGATGTATTTGTTGTATTTGTTCATCCACATCAACCTGAATAATGGTACGCTTGAAGTGACCCCGCACAACCGGAGTTAGGGTATTGAACAGATTTGACCTATGCGCATGGTGCTGCCGAAGTGACTTTTGGTTGCCTGCTGTGACGATGTTTTTTATTGCTGTTGTCTGGTTGTTGACGATGCCGTCAACGATTGCTATTGCTAATGATCCCTTGCCAGATCCAACTGGGGAATTCAATGGTATTTTGCAGTTGATGGATGACTCGGGGGAGTTTGTGATAGCGTGGCATACATGGGGCGTGACTCATGCACCGGGCTACCCATTGCTGAGTTTGTTGGCTAATGTGGCCGTGCGTTTGCTAGATCCATTGAAATTGTATCCGGCGGTGGCGGCTCATTTGCTTTCTTTTGTGAGTGCGTTGGGGGCTTTTTGGCTGCTTTCTCGCCTGCTGGCACAATTGGATGGATGGGAAACGGCCGTATCCGCAGCCTGGCTACTGCCCGCGTTTGGTATTCTCGTCTGGTTATATGCTGTTGTGGCCGAAGCGTATGCATTTGGGCTACTCCTGGCCATGGGATTGCTATACACAGCCTTGCGCCTGGGAAAGCACCCCACCACACGTGGTATTCTTTGGTTGGGGCTCCTCTTTGGGCTGGCTGTTGGTCATCATCGCACACTGCTATTTTTGGGGCCGGCTTTGCTATGGGCAGCCTGGCCAGCACGGCGATTGGGCTGGCGTCCCTGGGCTGGTGCTGCCGGGTTGGCCGCACTGTCATTGTTGATCTATTTGTATCTGCCACTGGTGGCGTGGGCTGGTTCTCCCTGGGTTTACGGCCGTTCTCCCACCACCTGGGCTGGCTTCAGCGATGCCTTTTTTGCCCGGGAATACAGCGCCCGACTAACACCACCAACCACATTGCCCGAAATCACCGCCGCCTTAATCGGCCGTTTGCGTTATCTGGCTCAGGAAATGAGTCCAGTCGGGTTGGCCGTAGGCCTGTTTGGCTTTATACCTGGCTTACTTCATCCCAAAACACGCTATCTGGCTGTCATGCTGCTTTTAGCCTTTTTTGGATATTGGCTGGCCCCTGTCAGCCAGGGGCTACTTATCCGTTCCTACATGATGATTCTGGTTGCCAGTTTAATACTGGCAGCGGCCTGGGGAACAGGACTAATCGCTTTGGGGCAGTGGCGTACATGGATGCCATTACTGGGCTTGCTGGTTACTGCAAGCATTGCGGCCCATAATATCCGCCAACACAGCGCATATGTGTGGTTTCACACAAAAGACCAGAGCGGGGCGCGTATGATTGCAGAAGCAGCACAGTTACCAGGTGAGCATCCGGTTGTTGGTGAAGTATGGGGACCACGTTTTTTTCCGCTGGCTTATGGCCAATTGGTCACTGGAGAATTGGCGCATATCCGATTATACGATTTGCGAAGTGATTTGAGTGGATTGCCATCTCCCCCACCAGATACATTATTTGTCAATGAGGAAGTGTTTTATGTGATTCCGCTGGCACAGTGGCAGGAAAAGTACAATACGGCCGTTTCCCTGAACAGCCAGGGGACACACATGATTGCCATACGCCCCCACCCCATCACAGCCCCATTGGCAACAAGCCCACTCGCCGCCACGACAGACATACAACTCCTTTCAGCCACAGCCAAACTCGTAGCAGAAAACAGTCTATTCGTCTCGCTACAATGGCAGGCACTATCCCCGCCTGATCATGATTACAGTGTATTTGTGCATGTAAGCGATAGGCCGCAAATTGTGACATCGGATGACATTATTGCCCAAGGCGATCGCCGTCACCCGGTAGCCGGATTTTATCCCACCACAAACTGGCGCACAGGTGAACTGGTACAAGATAATTATCTTATTTCTCTGCCAGACGGCCGTATCCCCCGACTGGTTGCCGTAGGGCTTTATACGGTTACACCTGATGGCCAGTTCAACAACCATCTGCGGTACGAGTTAATGCTTCCCTGAACAAACCGGTCAGTTTCTCAGAGATAGCAAAGCGTTCATGCCATTGTGTCCATGCTCATATTATCCCCGTATAAAATGCCAAACAATCTTTCCACACCCACAATAGCAGCCCCAAATGCACCGGCAACAGCTATTTCGTAGATGGCGTCGTCGTTATAGCCGGCCGTTTTCAGAGCGGCAATATCATCGTCGGTAATTTTGTAGGCAGAGAAGGCAAGTTTTTGGAGGCAAGATATTAGCTCCTGGGGGACAGGCTGAGCAGGCGGACGGGTATGTCCCCATTGTGTTACAACAAAGGCTTCGATGGCCTGGCGCAGGCTGGGCGGAATTTCGCCGGGAGCAGAGAGAAGTGTTTGACGAGCCCGTGCCAGTTCTATGGGGCGAATTTGTCCATCGGTATCTTTTATCCAGGAAGGCTTGGGAGGGGTGTTTCGCAAGAGTCTGGTTGTACGGTTTAGCATTTTCGTATGGAATGCTTCTTGTTCCTTGTTGAGATGATCGAAACTGAATGTGTCTGCAAGCCGGTTGATGAAATTAAAATGGAATCCTACGTTGGCTACCTCTTCCATGGCGTGGTTGTCCAATCCGTGTGTTCGCAGATCGGCAATAAATGGTTTATTTAGTTCGAGGGGATGTTTGGTAAGGTATTGGAGCAGGTGCAAGGCAGCCCGAGTGCGTTCCGGAATATCGGCCGTTTTCCAGTCGGTCAGGGCTTGTTCTACTATTTCCTGAGGCAAATGGGTCACCGCGACCGCGGTGTGGGTTGTTGTTCAAAAGTGACAGCTATTAAGGCGGGATACAAATGCAGCAAATAGTTCTGCTTCTCCTCGACTCCAGCAACCAGCACCACTCATGCCGCGAGCAATATATTTTCTAAAATCGCGATTTAGCAGATCGGGGCGATAGGTTAGGGCCAAGACCGGGCCAGGATAGGCACCAGTTCGCATTTTGAAAAGGGCAAGTGCCACGCGAGCACCTGGCGAACGTCGTTTACTCTGAATAAGGTTAATTCGCATGTATGTTTTCCTTGTAATTAATGTAAAGTTGGAGCGGTTGGCTTATACTCCGCCCCAACTTTACAGGATTTTAAACAATCTGGCCTAAAAAGTGCAGGCATTCCTAACGGCCGTCTGCCCATGTTTCTTCACGAGGGTCTGAACCAGCCAACAGATGGTTGCCATCTCGAATGACTGCGCCGACTGCTCCGAATTCGTTGTCCCAGTCTTCCCGTACTTTGATCTGGTAACCACGCGCAACCAAATCGTCGTGAACGGCCGTATCCAGGCTGGCTTCCAGCGCAAGCGTAGCCGGGCGTTCCTCATGCGGCGAAAACGAATCGGGGAAATTATAGGAACGAAATCGGGGCGCATTGATTGCTTCCTGAATGTCCATCCCAAATACCGCCATATTCAGAAATACCTGAATGAGTGCCTGAGTTTGCATATCCCCGCCTGGCGTGCCATATGCCATATAAAATTCCCCGTTTTTAAATACAATCACCGCATTGGGAGTAATTCGAGGCCGTTTTCCGGGAGCAAGGGCATTGACATGGTCTGGATTGAGGCGGAATTGCACCATACGGTCACCCAATGTCAGGCCAGTGCCGGGAACCATTGGCGATTTGGGGAAATCACTGGGTGTCATGGAAACAGCATTTCCCTGAGCATCTATGATGGCCAGATGACTGGTATCTTTGCCAATGGCGAAATCAATATCGGGAGAGAGGTGGGCGTAGGAAACGGCCGTTTTATCCACCACACCACCAAACCCAGGAATATCACCTGGTGCTGGCATCCCCTGAAACGCCTGCTTCGTCATTGCCGCCCTGCGTTCTGCCGCATACGCCTTACTCAACAACTGCGATAAAGGTACATCCACAAACGCGGGATCAGCCACATACGCTTCCCGATCAGCCATCGCCAACTCAATCGCCTGAGCCACCGTATGCACATACTCTGGAGAATTATGCCCCATACTTTTCAGGTCAATCCCCTCCAAAATTTGCAGCGCCATCGGCACCACAATCCCCTGAGACCATGTGCCATTGACAAAAAACGTATATTCGCCAAAACTCCCCTGCACCGGCTCCTCCCAATATCCAGAATAATTAGCCAAATCCTCAGCTGTAAACAATCCCCCTTCCTCTTCATGAAAAGCAACAATTGCCTCGGCAATCGGCCCCTTGTAAAAATAATCTCGTACCGCTTGCAATCCCTCCTGGCGTGAACCACCCGCCTGCAACACAGCCTGTTCAGCCTGAGCCATTTGCTCCCATGTATCTGCCAGTTCCGGGCGGGCAAACCGATCCTTGTAATGGATTGGGCGCCACCACTCACCCCGCATGTATGCTTCGGCCGTAGAAGGCATGATAAAGGTGAATCCAATACGCTCTACCAGAGAAAAATCCAGGTTTTTCGCCATGATAGTATGCACCGGAAAACCTTCCCGTGCCATTTTAATTGCCGGAGCAACCAGTTCTGAAAAACTTTTGGTGCCATATTCAGAAAGCAACGCAATAATCACATCCGGCGAAGCCGGTAAAAGCTGTGCCCAAATATGAAAATCTGGCACAGTCTCATAACCGGCATCGCGGAAAAGGTCAATTGTTGCTTTGGCTGGCGCTGTGCCCGCCCCTGTATAGCTGCGTACAGTTTGGGTGGTGGCATCATACACAACAACTGGAGCAACACCAGGAAAGCTGGCCGCTTCACCATAGGTTACGTTTATCATCAACAAGGCAGCAACGGCCGCATCTACTGCATTGCCACCGTCGGCCAGTACATCCATGGCAGCTTCGGTAGCCCAGGGAGTTCCGGCCACTACCACATAGGAATTCGCCTCTACCATCGGCCGTTCTTTGTGCCACGGGTCGTCAAATTCCATAGGGTCACGTGGCCCTTTGGGCAAAAGCAAATAAACCACACCAAATAATGCCACCAGTGCCAAAAAGCCACCCCCAACCCACTTGATGACTCGCCATAATTTTTGTCTCATCCCAGCTTCTCCTCCTTCCGGCTTTGGTGATATTCAACTATATCAAACTGTTTTCCCATGACACAATCCCCATCGGCAGTGTTCCTGTTTTCAGTTATAGTACTGACAACAAGCAAACCATCCTGTTTGTTTGGGCGTATTCTGCCAACATCGGGGAGCAGTTTTACAACCCCATGTGACAAAATATATACTAATTACCTGACAAACGGCGTTTACTTTGCCCAAAGTACCAGGTATCATTATGAAATAATCTGGATGCAACGGGGA
>RFGV01000044.1 GCA_003696605.1 Chloroflexota bacterium
AAAATAGGATTTTCCGATTGGGAATCGCTGCTCGAGTTTTTAAAAGAGGAAGTGTACAAAGATAGAGATTAGCCAGGTATTGGTAATTTAATTGCTCTCTCGCAGAGTGGCAGTAACTACTCTGTTTAAGCCAGCCGTGGTGGAGGGACTACGGTAAACGGCCGATAAGCCAATTGTTTCGCTTATCGGCCGTTTCTTTACAGTTACCGTTCGCAACAACCACACAGCCTATCACAACAGTTCCACAATCGTCGCTTCACCTTGCCCCACGCCCACACACAACGTTGCCAGACCATAACGCATTTTTTCGCCAGCTTCTGCCCGTCGCTTCATCTCATACAGCAATGTTGTCAGAATACGCGCCCCTGAACAACCCAGTGGATGTCCCAAAGCGATAGCCCCACCATTCACATTTGTAATCTCATGACGCAAACCCAACTCACGCATCACAGCCAGCGACTGCACAGCAAACGCCTCATTTAGTTCTATCAGGTCTATATCATCCAGCGAAATACCAGCCCGTTTCAGTGCCTTGCGGGTGGCAGGCACAGGTCCCAGCCCCATTGTGCGGGGATCAACGCCGGCCGCTCCGGAAGCCACCCAGCGCGCCATTGGTTTTAATCCCAATTCGGCCGCTTTCTCTGCCGACATGACCAGAACAGCACACGCACCATCGTTAATGCCGCTGGAATTGCCCGCCGTAACTGTGCCACCAGCCCGGAAAGCCGGCCGCAAACGGGCCAGTTTTTCCATGCTGGTATCCAGTTCATAACCGTTTTCGGTTTTGCGGATGCGGGGGTGTTCATCTATCTCTACCACAATCGGGTCGCCCTTGCGCTGGGGAATGACTACAGGAACAATTTCTGCCTTAAATCGGCCGTCATTGATAGCCTCACAAGCGCGACGCTGACTTTCCAGGGCAAAAGCATCTTGTTCTTCGCGTGTTATCTGGCCACCCTCTATGTTACCGGCGCAACTGAGTTCGTAGATATTTTCGGCCGTTTCTCCCATTGCCTCCAGAGGAAACATCGCCTCCATTTTCGGGTTTGGATACCGCCAACCCAAAGTAGTATCCCATGCAGTTACGTTACCCAACGGTCCCCAGGCACGGGAATTCTTGGGCAGGGAATAAGGAGCACGGGTCATACTCTCCACTCCGCCAGCAATAAAAACATCCCCCTCACCACAGCGAATGGCACGAGC
>RFGV01000506.1 GCA_003696605.1 Chloroflexota bacterium
CAGCTTTGATTCTAGTTATACCTACAATCGTACTCATACTTCTATCGGCTAGCCTTCCACGGGATGATTCCACCTAACTTTTGCGCAATTAAACTGAAGACATTTTGAAACCAATACTTTTTACCTGACCTTGTACCCAACAAAACTATTGGATTCATTGTAACTTCAGTTTAGAAGAGATTTTATCAATGTCAATTTTCGCCCGATAATGCCCCAGCAATTTTCGGCCAAGATGGCCCACGTTTGGATGTGGCGCTATAGCGAAGGCCACTCCTCCGGCGGGCGGTTGGCGGTCAGCAGGATGCTTTCCCGTTCTTCGTAGCGCTCGTTGGGAGCGGGCGCGAAGGGCGCGAGCCGTTCGGCCTCCAGGTCTTGTTTCAGGATGTTTTTGATGGTGCAAAAGGAAAGCGATGAAACTAAAGACAGCCCTTGCCTTGATAACAACCCTGTTATTAATCCCCTTGTTTCCATATCCAGTACAGGCTGATGGTCCTGTAGAATCCGCGCCCAGCATTGAAATTATTCTAAAAGCAGATGAACATATATCCAACCATAAAGTTCCCCCGCCTCCTTTCCCGGAACTAGGTGTTCAGAGCGTCCCATTTACGATTAACTACAACCCATCCACCTGCACCGGTATTACCACCCCCTGGCCGGCTGCGGCCCAGACCGCATTTGCTTATGCTGTTAATATCTGGTCAGTACTGCTGGATGGACCGCGCAATATCGAAATCGATGCTTGCTGGCGAACTGATATGTCTAAGGAAACGCTGGGGTCAGCCGGAGCTTACATGTCTTTCAAAAACTTTATTTCTGCCCCTTACAGCGGCTACTATCACAATACCTGGTATCCGGTCACTCTGGCTAACCAGTTGGCAAATACAGATTTGCTAGCCGGTGCTGAAATAAGAGCCAACTTCAACGCCAACCAAAATTGGTATTTTGGCACCGATGGTAATCCCCCAAGTACCCAGTACGACTTTGTCTCAGTAGTTCTGCATGAAATTACTCACGGCTTAGGGTTTAGCGGCTATATGAATGTTGACGATGGCACCGGGGCCAATGAATGCGGCGGTACGGCGGGTGTAGGCTGTTGGGGAGGAACAACCGGCTATCCCAGAATCTACGACCGGTTTACCGAAAACGGCAGTGGACAGGCTTTACTGACCGCATTTCCTAACTTTTCAACAGCATTAGGAGCACAGCTTACCGGAAACAATCTGTTCTTTAACGGTCCATTTGCCAACGCGGCCAATGGTGGTTCACCGCCAGCCCTGTATGCCCCGGTAACCTGGGATCCCGGCTCAAGCTACTCGCATCTGGCCGAAATCTTCAACAACACACCCCATGCTTTGATGACTTTTTCTTTATCCAACGGAGAAGCCATCCATCATCCCGGCAGTATCACGTTGGGTATTCTTGAAGATATTGGCTGGTCAACCACTGCCCACCCCAAACCAGACCTGACAATCTCTTCTCTCAGTCTCAACCGCAGTTCCGTTTGCGTGGGAGAACAGGTAACAATTTACGCCACCGAAAGTAATCAGGGAAACGGTGGTGCCGGGAGTCACTATCTTTATTATTACAGTGATAATTCCAGCTCCACCTATGGTACCGAGATTGGTTCCGATTATTTGAGTTCATTGGCCAGCGGTAGCAACAGCTACCAATCCTTCAGCTTTTCGCCCACCAGCGCCGGTACATATTACATCAAAGCCTATGCCGATGCTGTTGGTCAGGTAAATGAAAGTATCGAAAACAACAACGGGACCTACACCACTCTGACCGTCAACCAGGACACCACTGCCCCCACCGGCTCTATCACCATCAACGGCGGAGCCACCTACGCCACCTCCACC
>RFGV01000507.1 GCA_003696605.1 Chloroflexota bacterium
ATAATAATCAGTCCAGCATTAAAAATTGGCTGGGCACGCATATTAAAGACACTTTCTGCTTCGCCAGTGTGTAGCTCCGCCAGAGTAATAAAATCTTCTACCAGGCGAGTTAATCGAACACTTCCTTGCCGAATACCACGTAGTGATTCAACCAACTCTTCCTCTGTTTGTACCTGGGCCAAACTGTTGGCTAGTTCTGCCGTATATTGGTTAACTGTAGAAAGCGGCATACGAAAATCAGGTGTTATCAGATGAATAATGCTTTGCTTGAGTTCTTCCAGACTTTCTGTGATAAGGCTTTGATAGCGGAAATGGCGGTCTAACTGTTTGTTTACCAGGCCAATTAACTCATCGCTATCATATGGTTTGGTAATATATTCTTCCACTCCGCTAAGACGACCGCGAATGATGTCACGATGGTCACCCTTTGCCGTGAGGAAGATAAAAGGGATTTGTACCCACCTGGGGTTTTGCCGAACTTCCCGGAGAAATGTGTAACCATCCATATGGGGCATCATGATGTCAGATATGATGAGATCAGGCATGTATTGTTCCATGATCTCCAAGCCGGCTTTGCCGTCAGTTGCTGTAAGGACATTGAGGCGGTATTTGCCTTCGGAAATAAGCAGGAGTTCTTTTAGGCCTTCGAGTAAGTGAAGTTCGTCTTCAACAACGAGGACGGTGGCCTGTTTTTTGGATGGTTCAAGATTGTCAGAAACGGCCGTTGGCACAGGGCGAATCGGGAGTACAATTGTAAACGTACTCCCCTCATTTTCCTTACTTTCTGCTGTAATATCTCCCCCATGCAACTTCACCAATTCCTGAGCAATCGTTAGCCCAATACCAGCCCCTTGCTGTTCCAACAAATGGCGCTGATGTTGATAAAACAACTCAAAAAGCTGTTTTTTGACCGCTGATGGAAAACCGATACCTTCGTCACGTACCTCTATATGAAACCTTCCGTCCTTTATAAAAGTCGTTACGTAAACATTCCCGCCATTTAAGCCTTGTTTTCGGGCAGTAAACTTGATGGCATTATCCAATATCCGCCCAAAAGCATCTTGCAAACTGGAACCGTCGGCATACAACGCAGGGGCAGTATCTTTGGGGGAATAATGGATCTGAACGCGTGTTTGCGTGGCTTGTTTTTCAAATTTTTGAATAACTTCTTCTAGCAATTCCGATAAATTTGTTACCTGGGTCATGCGGTTTTGGATAACTCGTTGTTTTTGTCCTGTACGCAATTCCACTATCTGGATAAAGTCTTCTACCAGATGTGTCAGGCGAACACAGCCTGTTTGAATTCCGCGCAAATATTCCTGAAAGTTTTCTGTGTCGGATAGTCTGTTGAAGCTATCAGCCAACATTTCGTAGTAGGCAGTAACATATGTGAGTGGGGTGCGAAATTCATGATTTAAAATTTGCAGGATATCTTTTTTCAGAGCCTTAAGTTGTTGGATGCGGGTTTCTTTTAATTGGGATGCCCGATTAAGCTGGGTTTTGATGAGATCGACCAACTCCTTGCTTTGAAATGGTTTTGTTATATAGAGATCCGCACCACTTAATCGTCCCTTAAAAATTTCTTGTTTGTCGCCTCTGGCTGTGAGGAAAATGAAGGGGATATGTGTCCAGGTTGGATGTTTGCGGACTTTGGCGAGAAATTCGAACCCGTCCATTTTGGGCATTGTGATATCAGAAACGATGAGATCCGGCGTGTGTTCGGCCATGATTTCTAGCCCTTCCACGCCGTTTGTGGCGGTGAACACGGTGACATCATAGCCAATATCAATGGCATCGAGTAGATCTGCCATGCCGTTAAGCATGGATTGATCGTCTTCGACAAGTAGGATTGTAGCTTTTGGTTTCATACGGCCGTTTATGGGTACCCACTCTTTATTGTTAGCCCCATTATAGCATATGTGATACAAGCCTAATTAAGAGTTTTGTACCGCACCAGGTCTGCAAAAAAAAAGCCGGATATGAAAACCACACCCGGCTAATTGCTGATAATTTACAAATGATTGCCTAGCCTTGGCGCAAGCGCCGGGCAGCAACCAATGCCATAACCAGAATGAACGCGGCCACAAGCGCACCCCAGGTGCCGATGCCGGTCTGGGGCAACTCTTCTTCGGCAAATGCAGCAATTGGTGTCGGAGTGCTTTCTTCTTCCTGAGTCTCAAAAACTGACGTTCCGGAAAGATTGGGTGTTGGTGTTGCTTCTTCTTCCTGTAATGTTTCTGCCTGGGCAACTACTGGTGTGCTGGTGGGCGTATTGGTGAATGTGGGAGATGGGGTTAAAGTGGCGGTAGGGGTAGGGGTATCGGTTGGACGAGCATCTGCTGTTTGCATAGCGGCCACTGTCAGGGTTACGGCTTCATTAGTGACAGCAATAATTGCGTTTTCTGTCTCAATGGCGGCGATTTGAGCGTTACGATTGGCATTTTGCCGCGAGAGCAGGATAGCGGCGGAACAGACTGCAGCCAGAATAAATATTGTCAATAAGGCGCCAACGGCAATCAAGAACGGCCGTCTGCTGCTTTCACCTTCTTCTACCATGAACTCATCTTCCATACTTTCCTCCATTTAACCAGATTGCCTCGGGAGTATAATCCATTCGCCACAATCCCGCAGGCCATGAAATCGCCAATCTTGTATTTTGCCTGATAAAGACCGACACATTTTATCAGGCAATTCGTTGTTATGATACCAGCACATCCATATTTGAATAAGGGATGAATACTTCGTGTTCATCATCCAGTTTTACATCTGCACCATATGCGACAGTGTGAATACCAGTTTGCTGAACATGCTTGTAAAGTCGCGTAACAACACCTACTTTTCCGGCATAAGGCGCCCGCAAAATACGAACCTGTTGCCCAACAGAAATCCCCTTGCGGACTTTGGGGGCTTCCACACCCGGTTGCATGGGGGCAGGAATAATAATTTCCGGGCGGTTTGTCCTGTCGGTACTAATGCCAGTGAAAAGAGAAGTTTCCTCGCCATCCATTTCCTTGAGTAACTGAAAGGCGGGTTCAGTCATTCCCATTTTGCCAATACCGTCAATAGCGACGATGGGCATAATGAGTTTGTGGGCCGCTTCTGCGACAGTGGCAGTCACTGAACCGGTAATGACGCCACGCACACCATTCTCTTCCGCCTTGAACAAAACATCGGGGTCATCCACACGGCCAGCTACTAAAATATGGCCAGAAGTTTCTGCCCGAAGATGGGCGGCTACAAAACGGCTATCAGTGGTACGGGCTATTACCATCAGTTTGCCAAAGGTGTCTTCACCTGCGCTCCATAATCCCTGAATTAGTGCGCCATGGGTTTCGATGATGACACCGCGATTGGGGATTTGGTTGATGATACGGCCGCTGACCATTGCTCGCAGTTCTATGAAGTAGGTGAATTGCTGGAAGACGAAACGGCCGTTACTAACCGCATACAACACCCCATCCACTGGCGCCAACACTTGCCGTTTTCTTCCCAATCGCCCCTTCTTTTCGGCAACAGGCGTACCCTGCTCCACCTGAGAGCCAATTTCCACCAGCAAATGCGCCATCACTTCATCTGATGGAACCCCCAATTGCTCACTAGCCGGTACAATAAACAAATCCGTTTCCAGCTGTGTTCGCGCCACCACCTGAGCCGGACTCACATCCTGCCCCACTCGCGTAATCACATCACCCCGCAAAGGCAACAAACGTTCCCGACGGATTCTGGTATGGGGAGAAATAATAGTCGTGTGTGCAAAATATTTCATCGTCCCCTCTTAGCCTCCCAGGTACCAGCGCCATTGTCGGACCAGGCTTTGTCTTTCTTCCTCGTTTGTCGGGAACTGAAGCGGGCGGGGGCGGGCATCAATGACAATACCAACAGTCCCTCCATACAAAGTTACCTTTTTGCTTTTTCCCTTGCCAAATCCAATATCAAATCCCCGTGTAGGGGTTAGATGAATTTCGGCCGTTTTTCCCGGACCTAACGGAAAAATTTCAATGCTGCCATATTCCACTTCCAACTGCAAGTCACTTTCCTCAGAAACAATATCCACCGCCAACGCTTTTTGTCCAATTTGCCCACTTCCCATTGGGGCAATCACCCATCCCATATGAGCCAATGCCCCCCCTTCCAGTGCCTGTACCACTGCTACCGGATGATGGGCTGCCATTGCGCCCAAAGCAGGCAACACCCCATATTTATCCAAAACAATCGGGAAAATCCCAACCGGTTGTAAAGCATCCAGCAACATCAATACCGCCTGGGCAGGGTTAGGCGCATTAGTCAGCACACTCCCACAAGCCAAAATTTGGCGCACATGAGTCAGGCGATGGGCTTTGTAATATTGAGAGTCAACCAGCAAACAGCGTATTATTTCGCGGGCTACTGCCTGCTCTACATACAAATCGGTTTGGGAAAGCGGTACAGTTTGCGGAAGTTGGGATTTTTGGTACAGAAAATCCCGAATTTCATCCAAAGATACATCTGCGGGAATCCAACGAGCGATATTTTCTACACCAGTTTCGCGCAACAGGTTTTTGGCTGGTCGTCCCAGGCCAAGATCGCTTCGGACAATGGTTTCGTGATAATTAGGGGTAGCTGTGAAGAGAGATGCGCTATTGCTACCCAAATCTACTGTGATGACCGGGCCATCATGAACACGGGCAAAATAGTCCGTGATGGCTGTCATGGCGGTGACGGTGGGTACGATAGGGTGGCTACTCCACTCATGCGCTTCGCGAATGCCGGGGAGTGCATTTACTTTCAGGTCGTCGTAGATTTCGCGCAGGACGTTGCTGGCATCGTGTATTTGTTCTGTGTCCAGCGTGGGGCGTATATTTTCGGCTATTTGTACGGAAACGTGTTCGGACAGCAATTCGCTGACTTTTTCCCGCAGGGCGATGTTGCCAGCATAGAGGACTTGGGGGCGTTTTGTGTTGGTTAATATGTTGAGTCCGAGACGAATGGTTTCGACTAATTGCAGGAGGCGTTCGTTGGCGCCGTGGTCTGTGCCACCAGTAATGAAGATGAGGTCTGGTTGTGTTTGGACGAGGGCGGCGATTTGGCGGGTTTCGGAACGGCCGTCTGTGAGGCTGAATGTATCAATTTCTTCTGCGTAAATGGTCTTGAGGGCGTGTCGGGCACTTACCAGGCTTACATCCTCGGAAAGTCCTACCAGGAGTGTGCGTAAGGGGGGGGCGGCGCTGACGGTGAGCAAAAAATGGTCAACACCAGAGCCATTGGGGCGTGTTGGCCGAATTAGAATGCCTTTTTCGTTAAGAAGTGTGCGGCCAGTTATTTCTGTTATCTGGCGGATGGCTTGCCTGAGGCCTTCCATTAAATCATTCCAGGGAGAGAAGGCGGTGGTACGGGCTTTGCCACGGGCAATCAGGCGGTAGGAACCGGCGGCTATATCGAACAGGGTGGCAGTTGTGTGAATTGTGCCACAATCGGCTACCAGAAATGATGCCTGGGGTGTGATGTCTGGTGTTTGTGTGTGTTGTTCTGCTGTCATGATAGTATCTGCAAGAACTGGTTTAGAAAGAAGTTGATTTGTTGGGTTAGTAAGGTAAGGCTGGTGGTCAGGACGCCAGCGAATAAAGCACCGAAAGTGATCATGAGTACAGCATGGCCAATTTGGGTGAGAGATTGTTGCCACAACGGCCGTTTCCATTGACCAGTTTCGTCCCGTTTGCCGGTGAACTGGAAGGTAAACAGCACGGCGATGGTGAGAACGGCCGTTACCAGCCCGGTTACTGGTTGGCTGGTGCGTGTGGCCAATACTTGTGGCCACAGAGTCCCAACAATTGCCCCTGTCAATGCGACTGCTGCTCCTACACCCACCAGAAATGCTGTGCTATGTTGTCCCAGCCAGGCCAGCGAGGGCAATCGATTTAGAATCAGGAGCAGGGCAAACAGGATGGGAATCAGCCAAAGCAATGTGGCCGGATCACCGGGATTATCTCGGATTTGTACAAAAACCGGTCCAATCACTTCGCGCAAGATAATGACGGTGGCATAAGCGGCACTGATACCCACCAGCAGATGGATGGCTAGCCGATAGAGCGGGTTATCACCTAGCAAATAGCTATAAATTAGCAAGGTAAGTATAAAGCCAATGACCAATCCCAGTAGTTCGTTCATAGATGTTGTTCAGTCTGTCATGATTCAGGTTTTTTGCCGATGAGCCACCCCAACAATGCCGTAGAAAATGCCGCCAACCAGCAAAAGCAGGGCGGCAACTAGCTGGGGCAGGGCGGATTGATACGGTGTGGCGGGGGTAGAACTGGCAAGTTGACTATAAACGGCCGTTTCTGCACCGCCACCAATAAAGCCCGTCAATTGTCCAGTATCTGCATACGGTTGAGCCACAGGTGCCAGAGCTGCTGTTACCCCCGCGAGAATCGTCACATCATTCAATGTGCCAACCTGCTCTATCCAGTTTACCAGGCTGGTACGCTCGCCAGTAAATATAATCACCACACCCGTCCTTTGCAAAGCTGACTGGACATCTGGCGAGAGTGTTTCACCTGTTAATTGTGTGCAAGACTGAAGACATTCTCGCAATTGACGCAACCCCACCGCTTCTCCAGGCAACAAACCGAGGTGAATGACGTTTATTTCGGCTGTCAGGTTTTGTATAACGCCTATACCAGCCGGATATTGGCTAACAGCAAGAATTGTGTTGCCATTGTTTGCCAATTGGTTCAAAATCAGTTCTGCTTGTGGCGAAAGTTCGCCTGCCAGAGCCGGTGTGTAATCAAATACAACCAGTACGGACTGGTCTGTTGTGTTGGTGATGGTCGAATGGATGGCAGTAACATGGGGCGGAACGGCCGTATTCGCTCCCGATACAGGCAGAATGCCTGATGCGCCGATCATAGCCGCTGCCAACAAAAGCAATACCAACAGCAGGCGCAAACCAGCACCGATAGCCTTGGGGGCAGGCATAGAAACGGCCGTTTGAGAGACCATCCCATTTTGGGCCAATTGTCGCAACAAAGTTGCCTGCTTTTCCTGCTCCGGTAACACACCAAACTGTTGTAACGGCGCGACTGTGCGCGGCATAGCAATCACCGGCTCAATTTCAATAACACCCCGCAACCCTGACAGCGGACCACTCGTTTGCACCGGTAAAGAAGCCTCCTCCTCTTCTTCAGAGGCAGGTTTAGTCAGCTCATCCGGCTTTAGAGCTTGCACCCATTCCGGAATATCCGCCTTGACCAGCTCATCTTCCACCGTTTGTGCCGACGGCAAATCACGCAAGATAGCCGTCCACTCACTGGTAGTATCTACTCCCTCCACACCTTCTTCCAGCCAGTCAGACGACTCACCAGTGGCTGGAGGAATACCTTCACCGATATTTTCTGGTGAGAGCGGGACATCTTGCAGCCATTCAGGTAATTCTGCTTTAATTTCGGCATCAATAAGCGCATCTTCTTCCTCCAACCCTTCCAGCAATTCAGGTGGAGAAATACGTGCATTAGGTAACAGACTATCCTGTCGGCCAATTCCTGGGCGCATCTCTGCTACCCAGTCAGGTAGTTCCTCGCTGGGAATCAAGTCTTCATCACTGGCTGGTGGTTCACTGCTGGCTGGTGGTGGTCCCAGTTGTTCCAGCCAATCAGGTATTTCTTCTTCCAGCAAGACTTCTTCGTCAAATAATTGTTCTTCGGCTGACCATTCTTCCGGACTAAAGGCTGGTTCTTCTGCCAGGATTTCTTCTTCTGATGATGGTGGTTCTGCTTCCCATTCGGCCGTTGGTAATTCTGGCTCTGGTAATTCGGCTTCTAATTCTGCTGGTTCTTCTACCGGTTCAGATTCTGCTTTGGCTTGTTCTGCTAATAGCTCGCCGGTATCTATGGTAGCCAGTTCCGATAGCCAGTCGAGTGATGGTTCATCGGCTGGTGTGCTTTCAAAGTTGGAGGGCGCAGTTTCTTCTATTGGTTCTTCAGATAAATCGGCCAGAATCTCTTCGAATTCGACTTCGATATCTTGATCTGGCAGCTGAAGCTCACCTGTTTTGACCAACCAATCAAGTGCGGTAGCTGTGGGATCGCTTTCTTCGGCCATGAGGTCGTCAAGAAAGTCGCCGGTTTCTGATTGTTCGCTGGCTATTAGTTCGTTTTCTCCTTCTAGCCCTGCCAGCCAGTCGGGAAGTTCTTCGATGGTGCTGGTTTCTGGTTCGGGTTCTGTGGTTGGTGTGGGGGTGGGTTCGTCTGGTTCGTCAAATAGTCGGGCAAAGGCTTCGGATTCTTCTTCTGAGGTGGTGATGGTTGGTTGGTTGAGGGTGTCTGCCCAGTCAAGGGTGGGTTCGCTTTCTGATTCGTCATCTGTTTCGGCCAGGATTTGTGCGGTGAGGTTGTCGTCTTCGTCTGCCTGGAGGTCGGTGAACCAGCTGGGGATGTTTTCTTCTTCGGATTCGGCCGTTTTGTCTGTGTCAGATGGGCTGGTCAGGGCATCTACGTCAAAACCTTCGAGATCGGTGAGGAATTCGGTGAGGCCGGTGGGTTGGTCGGGTTCGGTAGTGGCAGGTTCGGCCGTTTCGGTGGGTTCGGGTTCTTCTTCGAATTCGTCCAAGTCGGAGAGGAATTCGGTGAAGCCGGTGGGTTGGTCGGGTTCGGTGGTGGCAGGTTTGGCCGTTTCGGTGGGCGTGGGTTCTTCTTCGAATTCGTCCAGGTCGGAGAGGAATTCGGTGAAGCCGGTGGGTTGGTCGGGTTCGGTAGTGGCAGGTTCGGCCGTTTCCAACAATTCATCAGAAGTGAGCAATCCAGTTTCTGATGGTATATTTTCCGGCTCATTACCGGCAGGCTGAGCGAATTCTGCCAGCCAATCTGGCAAATCGGCTTCATCGCCAGAAATGGTTTCATCATCTACAAAATAACCTTCCTGGTCTGCGTCATCTTCCTGTACCAGATGCAGAAAATGTTCTGTTGTAATTTCCGGTGGAGGCGGGCTAATTACCAGTTCTTCACTTTGGCTATCAATGAGCCAGTCTGGAAGCTCATCAGTTTGCTTGACGTTAGGAGCCAGGTCTTCCAGTCGTGGCAAGTCACTGGTTTTAGCCGGTGTTCTGGGTTCTTGTGCTTCTTCTTCGGGTTCTTCTTCTGGCTGATCTTCTGGCGGTGTGCCGCCGGTACGCAACCAGTCAGGTACATTTAGCAAGTCCAGTTCGCCCGTTTCGCCGGGGGGGCGAGTTGGCAAGGAGAAATAGTCTGAACCGCTGACCGGTTTTTGCTTTTCGGGTTCTTCTTCTGGCTGTGGCGGCAGTGGTTCTTCCTGGACGAGTTTGGTGCCGCAGTTGTCGCAATAAAGTCGATTTTGGGCGTTGGGTGTGAAGCAGTTGGGGCAAATGCGCTTGGTAGATTTGGGCAGGGCGTTGCCACAATTGCGGCAGAATTTGCTGTCTGGCAAATTTTCGGTTTGACAATTGGGGCAGATAATATATTTACTCATCGGAATATGGCCTTTCCATACCAACTAACAGGCGCAGGCTTAGGGTGATTGTTCCGAGTGCAACGCCTATTAGAATGCCACGCATGCCGGCTGTGACAATGACGTTGTTGATAAGGGTGCGAAATTGGCTGAGAATTTGAGTGGATTGCTGACCAGGTAAGGGAAGGGCGAGGAGTGCTTGAGAGAGTAGAATGAAAACGGCCGTTCCCAAAAACAGAGCTGCGCTCCATGAACGATCGCGCCGCAAAAGTTGAAACCCGGCAGCTACCAGAAAGAAAGCCAGTAAAGACGCCAACGCAGCTTCCATTGGTGCTTGCACCCAGCTAAACACCGTCTCTACACCGTTGGTTGTTATTCCGTTACTGTCGGTGAATGCCAGAGCAAACACAGCCAGCATACTCAATACCAATACACCACTATATAAATTGCCGTGTCTCAAGCGTCCTAAATGGACGACAAACAGGTTGAGAATACCCAAAATCAGGGCAACGGCAACCAAAAATCCTGCCCACCCGAGGAGCAGATTGCTCAGTTCAGGCAAGGAAAAAGTCAGCCCTAATAGGGTAAGAAGGCCAAAAGATATGGCGATAGCCAGTGGAATGCTTCGTTTACGCATTACTCAATCCGCAACCTGTTTGTCTGTTTATTACAGTATAAATTGTAAAATAGCCCATCCCAAGATGATGGTGCTGAAAATCAGGCGCAAAATGTCTTGTGTTTGCAGGCTGGCCAATTGTGCGGGTTTGCCTTGCAGGTAAGCAGCGGCGGCTAGCAGTTCTTCGCCTATGAGGGTGTGGTCAGTAACGGCCGTTGCCACAGCCAGGCCTGTCGGATCATCTGTGCCAATAATTTGTTCCAGCCCATTGCGAACGGCCGTTTCGGAAATAATAGCCAGTTCTGGCCCCAAATGACCAACCAGCACATTGCTAATTGCATTTTCCTGGTGCAGCGTTGCTGCCACACCCCCCGCAAAGGCAAATTTATCTGTGTCGTGAGCAACAAACTGTGTGCGTCCTGAGCCAAAAGCCAGCGATTGTTTGGCCAGTTTATACGCCCGCCGCAGCCTATCATCCGCAACCGGCAACAAAGTCGGTTCGCCTACGGTGGTGATAGGTGGTGCGTTATTGGCACAACCATTTTCAGCCAGATAGTCCATGATGTGGAGGCCAGAGACACTTACCGGATTCGTATCGGTGGTCAACCCTCCTTGTCCCAGGCTAATATGAACCGGACGGCCGCTTTCCACTGCCCGCCCAATTTGGGATTGTAATCGGGTATAGGCGGGTAACGGCCGTAATGCCACATCCTCTCCCAATCGCTGTTGGCGTCGGTACATCAACCCCCACAACAAGCCAGTTGCCAGAATGGTAAAGAGAATCAACAAGGCATTCATTCCCACCTAATCCTTATCCAGCTCCCTGGTCAGCGCCTGTACAGTCGCTGGATTTTCCATCAGGCGAGCCAGCTTTGCCACCATATCACCCTGCCCAAAGAGCGAAAATACCGGTTGCGACACCCATAACAACTGCCCTCCCAGAAAAGCAAGGGGAGCACCTGCTTCCAGGACCACTAACGCCGGTACACGCCAACCTCGCCGCCGCAACAAATTAGCGACTTCCGTTATCATCGCTTCTACTTCTTCTTCCGGCGGTGTTGGGCTGGTTGTGCGCATAATACCCCCGCGTTAGACAAGATGAATCTCGTCCTGCAATCGGCGATTTGTGTGCCTGGTTGGGCGTTTCGCCAAATTAACGTAACATAATATTTTATAGGCGAGAGTATAACACGTTTACCAGAGGGTGTAAAGCTGGGGAAATCGGGGTTTTGTGTGGATATCTGCGCTAATATCCCGAATTTATCATGCCGAAGAAAAGCTGCGTCACTCTTTTGTATTTACGGTATAATCCACGTTTTGTAGCGTGCAAACAGGAAAGCAAGGAGCATACATGCGTACGAAAATCATACTGAATCCCTGGTCTGATCGTGGACGGGCTGTGGAGAAAAAAGAGGAAATTTTGCGGGTTGCCCGTATGTATGGTGAGGTTGATCTGGTGCTGACAGAACGACGTGGACATGCGCGGGAATTGGCACGGCAAGCAGCGGATGAAGGGTATGAATTGGTTGCGGCTGCTGGCGGGGATGGTACGGTTCATGAAGTGGTCAATGGTCTGGTTCAAGGTGGCAGGGCGGATGTGTTGTTGGGGGTTATTCCGGTGGGATCGGGGAATGATTTTGCGTATGCTTTTGGGATTGAGCCAAAGGTAGAAACGGCCGTTCCCCGCCTTTTTACCGGGCAACCTCACACCGTTGATCTGGCGCGTATTGAAGATGAACACGGCCGTTTTGAGATTGTAGATAACAATATTGGCATTGGTTTTGATGCCATGATTGCCATTCAAACCCAAAGCATCACCCGGGTTCATGGCTTTGTCATGTACACCCTGGCCACATTACGCACAATTGCCCTTTACTATCAGACGCCCCATCTGGAAATATGGTTTGATGACGAAAAAGTGGCGCAAGAGTCCCTGTTTCTGGCATTTGGTTTGGGGCCTCGAGGTGGTGGTGGCTTTTTTCTTACGCCTGACGCCCGCCATGATGATGGCCTGATTGATACCTGTCTGGTTAATCCGGTAGGCCGACTGACTATGCTTTACATGATGCTCAAGGTCATGCGTGGCACCCATGTTACATCCCGCCACGTCACCATGCGCCAGAACCAGCAAATTATGGTTAGTGCTAACATGCCTTTGCCCATTCATACAGATGGTGAGATTTTTGCCTATCCTGAAGATAACGTGCGGCGTGTAACTGTGACCAGCCTGCCGGCAGCGATTCAGGTTATGGCCTAACAGACGGATTGGGAGAAGAATATGCGTTCACTGGTTCAGGCATTGCAGGAACATGAATTGATTGTTTTGCGGGTGATGGGGGAGTGGTATGAACTGGACCTGACGGGCGCGGATAAGATGCAATGTGTTCGTGAGCTGGCTGAGGTGTTGTCTCGGCTGGATATGGTTCAGGAGATGGCTTTTTTGTCGCCAGAGGAGGCAGCAGCGTTGCAAGCGTTGGTTGCTGCCGGTGGCCGAATGCCTGTGGGGACGTTTGAACGGATGTATGGGGAGGTGCGGCAAATGGGGCCGGGGCGGCTGGAGCGTGAGGAGCCATGGCTGGAACCGGTGAGTGCTGCCGAGGCGTTGTGGTATCGGGGTTTTTTGTATCGCGGGTTTGATGAGACGCCGGAGGGGTTGATTGAGTTTTATTTTGTGCCGGATGAGTTGTTGGCGCAGTTTCCATCGGTAAAGACGGAGTCGGTAAGGCCGGTGGCAATGTCTGCGGCCGTTTCTTCTTTGATGCCTGTGGCGCCACCAGATGTGTTGGTAGTGCAAACGGCCGTTTCAGATGCCGTGGATGACCTGACTACGATTTTGGCGCTGGCACAGCGCACTGCTTTGCAACCAGATCGTCTCGATGGCCCCCGCTCTTTGTTGCTTGACCCTCACCCTGACCGACGTTCCTTGCTGATGACGCTGGCATATGAGATGGGGCTTTTGCGAAAAACGGCCGAAACCATGCGCCCCACACGAGTGGCTGTAGATTGGTTGAAGCAGAATCGGGAAGCCCAGTTGCGCGCACTGGCTGATGCCTGGAGTAGTAGTGCCTGGAATGATTTGTGTCATACGCCAGACCTTCATTGTGAAGGTGAGGGCTGGCAAAATGACCCGATTTTGGCGCGTACAGCCTTGTTGGATGTGTTACCGCGACGTGATGACTGGTTTTTGCTGGCTGACCTGGTGGCTTATATGCGGGAACACGATCCGGATTTTCAGCGGCCTGATGGTAATTATGACACGTGGTACATTCGGGATGTTACCCAAGATGAGTATGTGCGTGGGTTTGAGAATTGGGAGCGAGTGGAGGGGCGGTTGATTCGTTTTCTGATAACAGGGCCATTGACCTGGCTGGGAATGGTGGAAACGGCCGTTTCTCCAGAATTGCCAGATACACTTTTCCGGCTCTCTCCGGTAGGGTTGCGTTGGCTCACTAACCAGCCTGTACCCACCGACGAAGTACGAGTACCGCTGGTGGTGCGTCCCGATGCGACATTAGTCGTTCCCCATAATGCTGACCGATATGTACGTTTTCAAGTTGCGCGTATTTCTGAAGCTGAGCCAGTGGTGCGAGGTGAACCGTTTGTATATCGGTTAACGCCGCGTTCGTTGCAGGCGGCGCAGGAACAGGGCATCAGGGCTGATCGGATTTTGCAATTTTTGGCGGAGGCGAGTGGGCGACCTGTGCCGGTTAGTGTGCGGCGTGGGATTACGCGCTGGGCCGAGAATGGGATGGAAGCACGGCTGGAAACGGCCGTTATCCTGAGGGTTCGTCAGGCTGGTATCTTGCAAACGTTACGCACAAATCCCAAAACTCGCCACTTCATCACCGAAGTGTTGGGCGATATGGCGGCTGTCGTTCGGCGAGAAGATTGGCAGGCCTTGCAACGGGCTGTGGCTGAGTTGGGGTTGTTGCTGGATTGTGATGTGCAGGCCAGCGAAGAGAAGGGGGAGTTGTAAGAATGTGGCTGAAAAAGAAGCAAACACCAGATGCAGATGGGTACTATGATACGGCCGTTGCCCTTGCCGATATCCAACCCGGTCAGATCACTTGTGTAAAAATCAATGGAGAAGGGGTCATACTGGTTTGCTGGGAAGGAAAAGTACACGCATTTAGTAATTTATGTCCCCATGCAGCAGCTGATTTGGCACAAGGGGAGCTTTCGCGCTGGAAAATTGAATGCCCCGATCATGGATATTGTTTTGATGTGCGCACTGGCCGTATTCTTTGGCCAGAAGACGAAATGTATCGCCTCAAACAATACCCCGTACGCACCCAAAACGGCCGTGTCTATATAAAACTTTGAATGCTTGACTAATTACTCGTACACGACAACGTAATCCCCGAACCCGTTGTTGCCGTCGGCGATGCTGTGGCAGTGCTGCTTGGCCGAGGCGTATTTGTCGGTGTATTTGTGGGCGTGTTTGTCGGTACATCCGTGGATGTGGCCGTAGCTGTTGGCGTAAATGTGCTGCCAGGAGGAGGCGTGTTAGTCCATGTTGGCGTAAACGTGCTACTTGGCAAAGGCGTATTGGTTGCCGTTGGTGTAAAAGTGCTACCTGGTAACGGTGTATTGGTTGCCGTACTGGTAGCCGTGCTGGTGGCCGTTGGTGTCATAGTTGGCGTAGAGGCCGGATTAATAACCAGTGGCAAATAAGAAAAAGAATCCTCTGCTTCCACACTCAACCCCGCTGCCTGAAAACACCGCAAATGAAAATTGAGACCTTCTTCTCCCTGCGCCTCATAAAATTGTCGCCAATCATGCTGTAATCCCGACAAATTAAGAGCTTGCTCAAATGGAATTCCCAGCGACTGTAACTGGTCAGCCAAAGCCGCATTGATATTTTGCTGTCCACTTTGTGCTCCAGCTACAAGGCGAATTTGCAGATTGTTTTGCAAGATAGATGAAGCATTGGTGTCCACAATATAAGAAATGCGATCTTCCAGAGCATGCGGGCCAAAATAGGGGTTATTCTGAACAGGTACTTCTTCATACGCTGCACCATCATATGATACGACGGAACAAAATTGGTCAGAATGTTTGAAGGCCAGTTTGAGTGCCCCGCGGCCACCCATCGAAAAACCTTCTATTGCTCGTCCGGATTTGTTGGCAATGGTACGAAAACTGTTGTCTACAGCCGGTATGACTTCTTGCATGATGACGCTTTCGCTAAGAATAGGAAAGGAAGAGTTTGGCCCGTGAAAGGAGTCGGTAAAGTCGTTGTAGAAACTTTGTGCCCCGCCATTGACAAAAACAACAATGGCTTGTGGTATGGGTAAGGAGGGAGGTGGTGAGAGTGTGCCTTCGATGAGGCTGAGAACGCTGACCTGGCTATATAAGTTGGAGTAGAAGGAAAAGTAATTGTATTCATCACCGTTGAGTCCATGCAGCAGGTAGATGACGGGATATCGCTGATTGTTTCCTGGTGTTTCGTAGCCGGGCGGCGTGTACACATTGACGCCTACGGTGTTGTTGACGAGTTGGCTTTGCAGGGTGCAGTGTTGCACGTTGTCGGGTGGGGTGGCATTGGGAACATTCCAGTAGTTGGTAGTAGGGACGTGGTGTGCCAGTGCCGTGTTTGTGTTTGAGTGTTGTGTGATAATCCATAGTGCCAGTCCGATTAGCCCGGTAAAGGAGATTAGCAGGAAGGGGAGTGGCCGGATTTTTTTGAGTTGATTTAACATGAAACTACCTTTGGTTGGGGTGATGGGATTTAGGGTTGTATCTGGAAGATACGGCCGTTCATCACCACCACATATAATTCACCGTTTACGTCTTCACCAAAACTGGATATTCGCAACCCGCTTTCCAGCACTTTGCGAGCAGACCAATTGCCGGTTTCTGTTTGGGTGACAGCCCAGATATTGCCAGAACAAAAGTCGGCCACAAAGTAATTGCCCCACAGCGCGGGAAACTGCTGGCCACGATAGACGTAACCGCCGGTAATGGAGCAGCCTTCACTGTGGTCATATTCAAAGATTGGGAGTTCCAGGCCGATTGTGGCACAGTTGGCCTGAATAAAACAGTGGGAGCCTTCGAGAATGTTCCAGCCATAATTTTCGCCGCCAGTGCTGCTGGCTGGTTGGAAGTGGACTTCTTCCCATTGGTTTTGACCAACATCGGCGATGAACATATCGCCAGTGATGCGGTCGAAACTGAAACGCCATGGGTTGCGCAGGCCATAAGCCCAAATTTCGGGGAGTTTGTTGGCTTCTGTGATGAAAGGGTTGTCTGGCGGGATGGCATAGGGTTTGTCGCTGGTCGTATGGTCTACGTCTATGCGGAGCATGGCTCCGAGGAGGGTGGCCGGATTTTGGCCGTGTCCTAGTGGGTCGCCAGCGTTGCCTCCGTCTCCCATGCCGATGTAGAGGTAGCCGTCTGGCCCGAACTGGAGTTGGCCGCCGTTGTGGTTGGCATAGGGTTGGGGGATGTAGAGCAGGATGGTTTCACTGTCTGGGTTGGCCTGGTTGGGGTTTTCGCTGACCTGGTAGCGGGCGATGACGGTGTTGCCGCTTTTGTCGGTGTAGTTGACGAAGAATCGGCCGTTTTCCTGGTAGGCCGGATGGAACGCGACACTAAATAATCCCTGTTCAAACGCATCGGAGCCCACTCTATCGGTAATGTCCAGAAATGGTTCGGGGAGTAGTGTGCCGTTTTGGGCAATGCGTATGATGCCGGGCTGCTCGACAATGAACAGGCGGTCATCAAAGGCGTGGGTGAGAAAAACAGGTTTGGTAAGGCCACGAGTGAGAATTGGAACAAGGGTGATGGTGGAAACGGCCGTAACCGGGGCGGGGGTTTCGGTGGCAGGCGTCGTGGCCGTTGGGAGTGGTTGAGTCGGAACGGCCGTTGGTGTCGGTGGTGCGGTGGTTGGCTCAGTAATCGTTGGGGTTGGCGTATCAGTCACTGACGCCAGCGTAGGTGGCAGCGAGTCGGGTGTATTCTGGATAATATCTGGTGTGGGCACAGGTGTTGATGTTGGTGCGGGTGCCTGACATGCCAAAAGACCAATAAGCAAGACAAACAAGACAACAAGATAATAAATCATTTTTCGTGGATGCATGACACTTCCCTGGAATATACGCACTGGTTATGATGTTCCTAATATTAAACGAAAAACCGACCAGAAAACAACTCTTTCCAGTCGGCTTACAGATATTGCTGAGTGGAAGAAAAGATAAATCGTATAAACTACGGCCGCTGTTCAATCGGCACAAACTGACGCTTCTCTGGTCCGACATAGCGCGCGCGTGGCCGAATCAGGCGGTTATCAGCCAATTGCTCCAACACATGTGCCGTCCAGCCGGCAATGCGGCTCAGAGCGAACAAACAGGTGAATTGATCAACCGGAACGCCAATCATGTATAGCACAACGGCCGAATAATAGTCCACATTGGCATACAAATTACGCTGGATAAAGTATTCATCAGAGCGGGCCAGACGCTCAATTTGAGCGGCAACATCATACCATTCACCCTGCCCGCTACTCTTGGCCAGCTTTTCGGCCATTGGGCGCAAAATTTTGGCGCGAGGATCCTCTACTTTGTACACACGGTGGCCAATTCCCATGATCCGTTTGCCGGCGGCGCGTGTTTCCCGATACCATGCTTCTACGTCACCCCGTTGGGCAGCATCAATAAATTGCTCCATGGCTTTCTGATTTGCGCCACCATGAGCCGCTCCTTTCAATGTGCCAATGGCACTGGTAATTGCCGAGTAGATGTCGGCTAATGTACCTGTGGTGACGCGAGAGGCAAAAGTAGAGGCATTGAAACCATGGTCGGCCAGTAATACCAGATAGGCATCCAGGGCATTGACCGCATCTGGATTGGGTTCGTTGCCGCTTAGCATGTAGAGGAAGTTGGCAGCGTGTCCCAAATCGGCACGTGGCTCAATGGGGTCTTTGTTCGTGCGAATACGTTCCCAGGCAGCGACGATGGTGGGAAGAACGGCCGTTAACCATAGTGCCTTCTTCCGTGCCCCTTCCAGGCTAATGTCATCCGCAGTCGGATCGATCAAACCCAAGCCACTAACGACTGTACGCAACACAGCCATTGGATGTGCCTCATGCGGAAATTCACGCATAATGTTTAGCACTGCCGCTGGCAACGCTCGCTTGGAAACCAATGCTGCTTTGAATGTTTCCAGTTGTGTCTTGTTAGGCAACTCGCCATTCCAAAGCAAGTAAACCACTTCTTCAAAGCAGGCATTTTGTCCCAAATCCATAATATTGTAGCCGCGATAAATCAATTCCCCTTTTTCGCCATCAACTCGGCTTAGGGTAGTGTCAGCGGCGATGACACCGGCCAGTCCTTTTGTTACTTCACTCATCTTCTCCTGCTCCTTTTACTCCAGTTCTGGCACGCTCAGTGCCAGTTTCTCCTAATAAAACCAATCTCCCAAACGAATGAGTTTGTGACAGACATTCAGTTTGGGAGATGGTGTTGTTATTTGGCCGGATTGGTGGTTTCGCGCAAACGTTCTCCGTATTGAGCTTCGTAATATTTTTTGAATTCGCCGCTCTTGATTTTGCGCCACCACCATTCGTTATCGCGATACCATTCGGCCGTTTTTCGTATCGCTTCTTCTGGGGTATGGCGTGGTTGCCAGCCCAAAGCCTTTACCTTGTCAGAGTTCATGCTATAGCGGCGGTCATGTCCCGGCCGATCTTTTACATGGCGAATCAGTGAACGAGGCCGATCAAGTGTTTCCAGTAAAATTTCCACCATCTTCAGGTTTTCCATTTCTTCGCCTGTACCCACGTTGTAAGCTTCGCCCAACTGGCCTTTATGCAGAACAATATCAATCGCTTCACAATGGTCTTGGACATATTGATATTCTCTCATCTGACGGCCGTCACCATATACCGGCAAAGGCTCATAATCAATCGCATTGGTAGCAAACAGGGGAACGACTTTTTCCGGATACTGATATGGTCCAATATTGTTCGAGCCACGAGTAATAGTGACTGGCAAACCATAAGTGACAAAATAGGCATTTACCAGCAAATCGGCACTGGCTTTGCTGGCTGCATACGGGCTGCGGGGTTCCAGCTTGTCGGTTTCCACGCTGGAACGGCCGTGTGGAATGTGGCCATACACTTCATCCGTCGAAATCTGATGAAAACGCTCCAAACCAAACTTGCGGGTAGCCTCTAGCAAAACGTAAGTGCCATAAACACTTGTCTGAATAAACGCATCCGGGTTCATAATAGAGCGATCGACGTGGGTTTCGGCAGCAAAATTGACAATGGTATCAATTTGGTACTTGCGGATGGTTTCTTCTACGGTTGTCGCGTCACAAATATCTCCCTTGACAAAATGATAGCGGGGATCGTCCACGACATCGCGCAAATTGTCCAGGTTGCCAGCATAGGTGAGCTTGTCATAGACAATAATGTTGTAATTGTCGTATTTGCCTAACATGTAGTGAACAAAATTGGAGCCAATGAATCCAGCTCCACCAGTGACCATGATGTTTTTCACGTTACACCCTCTCAATTCAGATTTTTGAGTTTACCAAAAAGCCGCGCAGAGCACGTCTGGTACAGGTTTTGACTGTACGCCGCGTTCAACGCGGTTTTGGGAATTTTTCTTTTATTTTGCCAGAGAGTCTGTTTGTAAAGTAAATGGACTTTTCTGGCGTATGTGCCTGGTGCATTTTAACTCAATGGACTTTATCAGCCAAAGGGAGTATGTTATACTGCACATTATCCGTCGATTGTTCGTATCGTACCGGTACTGTTTTGACGTCAGGCATATTTGCAAGTAGCTGTCAGCATATCTGATGTATTTTTTGTTTTCCACGCTTGTTTTGGCTGTGAGGGTGTCGCACGTGACGGTTTGTTTGTGTTTGTTTGGTTTTCATTGTGGCGCACATAAAGGGGAATGAGAGTATGTCAGCTTCGCATAATTATTTGTTTGTAAGCGATTTGCACTTGAGTGAAGGGCGATTGCCGGAAGACGGCCGTTTTTCTCGCAATGAGGATTTTTTCCACGATTATGCCTTTGCCCGGTTTGTTGCCTACCATGTACAACTGGGCAAGCAAAATAATGCACCGGCATATCTCCAAAAGCCATGGCGACTGGTTATCAACGGCGATATTTTCGACTTTTTGCAGGTGGTATCTTTGCCGGCAGAAGGAGATGAATTGTTTCGGGTGAGGGGAGTGCGTACCTATGCCGAGTTGAGCGCCAATGAACGCCGTTATGGACTGGGGACACGGCCAAAAGAAGTGGTCTGGAAATTACAACGTATTGCAGCCGGGCATCCTTTATTTTTTCAGGCATTGGGCTGGTTTTTAGCCCATGATGGAAATGAATTGATTTTGCTGAAAGGGAATCATGACATAGAAATTTACTGGCCGGAAGCCCAACAGGTTATTCGGCAATTACTGGTAGAAGCGTATGATGATTGGCATGATGAAGTCAAGTTGACCGGTGGTCTTGATTCTCCATTGCCGTTTTCAGCAGAATTGCCAGAGAATTTGAATTTTCGACGATTGGAAACGGCCGTTCGCTTTCCCCCTTCCTTTTACCTCGAAGACGGCCTCTTCTATGCCGAACATGGCTGCCAGTACGAGCCAGCCAATGCCTTTGACAACTTCGAAAACCCCACCCTGCCCGACAATCCCCAACTAATCGCCCTTCCCTCTGGGTCATTCTTTGTTCGCTACTTCTTCAACAAAGTCGAAGAAATTCATCCCTTTGCCGACAACATGAAACCAATTTCTCGCTACCTGGCATGGGTTATTCAAAACGCCCCTTCCGCCGCTGCCCGCTTTCTTGTAGACTTGCTGCCCCGTTTCCTGTTAGCTTATGTCAAATCAAAACTGAAAGGATTGCGTGACTGGCGGCGACGAATGCGTGGTCAGATGCGTGCCCCACAACTGGAAGCAGCTCAATTTGGAACAGGCATGGAAAAGGAAAGACTGGCGGAGCAATTGTTGACCATTCAAGAACAAATCCGCAAACAAATGCGACGAGCTTCACGCATGACAACCATTGGCTCCCTGTTAAGCATCGTTTTTCGAATTCTGGGCCTTATTCTGTTCCTCATGGCATTGAGCAGCTTTGTGCAAGGTCAGTTTGCGCTAACGGGCATCTATTTGATTCTGGGCGGATTATCTGGATTATTGGCTTCGATGGCATTACGGTTGTTAGATAAATTAATGAGTGCTCCCTATTTACAACTGGCCAGTGAGGCCATTTGCCGCTTATTAAACGACCAGGTGGAAAAAACTGGGGCCGCGCGAATACCGTACTTTATCTTTGGGCATGATCATACAGCCAGTTTGCGGATATTAAATGAAGAGGGGGAATTCCCGCAGTGGTATGTCAACACGGGCGCCTGGATTCCTGTTTTCAGTGAGGAGGAGCGCTTATTGCGCCAGGACGATCAACTGACCTTTTTGCGCCTGTTGCCCGATCATCCAGAATTTAAGCGGCGGCCACCAGAGCTTTTGCAGTGGAGCGCAGAGGCTGATGAGCCACGTGAGATTCGGCTTTTTGCAGATAAATAAGGCTTGTAGTCAGGTTGTGTGTTGGCGTACAAAATCATCAATGAGTTGTCGGGCAATGCTGATAGGCGGGGGGACTAACGGCAAGTTGTCAGGTGGGAACCATTGGGCATCGGCCAGTTCCTGGGGGTCTATTTTCAGGTTGCCGCTGGCATATTCGGCTGTGAAGGCAATCATGAGGGAGTTGGAAAATGGCCATGGCTGACTGCCAAAGTATTGGATATTTTGAATTTCGATGCCGGTTTCTTCTCTGACTTCTCGCTGGACGCATTGTTCCAGGGTTTCTCCTGGCTCTACAAATCCGGCGAGTACGCTATACATGCCGGTGCGATGGCGTTGTCCGTGAGCTAGCAGGATTTCTGGGCCGTTGGCTCCCTGACGGGTGACACGGACAATGATGGCGGGAGAGAGGCGGGGGTAGCTGGTGTGACCGCAGTGAGGGCATTTTTTGGCGCGTTCGTTGGGGAGGATGTCGGTAGGATGGCCGCAACGGCCGCAGTATTGGTGGGTTCGGTCCCAATCTACGATTTGTACAGCGCGGCCAGCTATTTGGAACAGGGTTTCAGGGAGCATGGGGTAAAGGCGGCGGAGTCCTGCGGTGATCATGCCTGTGGGCACGGCCGTTTTGGTGGCCAGTTCGCCTGTAAAGCAGTGTATTTCTCCTTCTGGCGTATTGAGGTAACCAAGATAATGACGGGAAACGGCCGTTACGCCCAACTCTGCTGGTGAAATCACTCGTGGTACATTTGCTACTTTTTCTTCTTTATCCACGTGCACCAGCAAGCGATACCCATCAAACAAAAACCAATAAGCGGGCGATGTAAGCGGTTCTGGGGCAATCAGGCCAGGAGTAAATGGTTGTTCCGTCATGGGTATCCCTCTATGGATAGGATGGTGG
>RFGV01000508.1 GCA_003696605.1 Chloroflexota bacterium
CTCCTGGAGACAACACCTCAACCGCTTCCTCCTCATCATCGAAATTGCCGCCATCATCGGCCTCATCAGCATCATCTTCAGCCTTTGGCAAACCCAACAAGAACTTAACCAGGAACTGGCACAAGTGCAACACAACCAGAGCCAGGCACTGGCATTGCCAACCCCCACAGCCACACCAGTTATTGATGTCGTCATCCTGCCCAGCGGACACAAACCACCCGTAGACGGCCGTCCTCCCGAACCTGGTGAAGCTGGCGAAATACCCGCCCACCTGCTACCAGCCATTAACGCCTACGTCCCTCCCCCCATCCCCACCCCCGCACCAGAACAGGCACGCCGCATCCAAATTCCCGCCATTGGTGTAGATAGCCCCATCGTCCAGGGAGACGATTGGGAACAACTGAAAAAAGGTGTCGGGCAACACATCGGCACAGCCCAACCCGGCCAAAAAGGGAATCTCGTGCTATCCGCCCATAACGACATTTACGGCGAAATCTTCCGCCACCTGGACAAACTGTCACCAGGAGACGAAATTATCATCTCTACTGAGCGCACAACTTACACATACATCGTGCGCAAAATTCAGGTTGTTGAACCAACTGACGTATGGGTGATGGCACCCACAGAACATGCCAGTGCCACACTAATCTCCTGTTATCCCTATCGCGTCAATACCAAACGGATTGTCGTATTTGCCGATTTGGCCTCAGAGATGGAAAATACGCCATCTTCATACTGATAAGGAGCAGAAACCAATGGCACGCAAAAAACGTACTACTCGAAAGAACACCGGACAAAAAACGACACCGGAAAAACCAACCCTGACAGCAGAAGAAAAATTTCAGCAAGAATACGCTTATGTAATTCGGGATTTGCGCCAGATTTTTATTCTGGCTGGCGCAATGTTCACCTTGTTGATCATCCTGAATTTGGTTTTGCGCTAACCAGAGAAAGCAGCGGGGAAAACGGCCGTTTTCCCCTGTCTCTTCCCTATAAGCCCCCGCCTTTCCGTTTGACGCTCCCCAACGCTTGTGTTATCATTCTCACACATTCCGGCCCTCTGACCGGAATGTGTGTTTGTTTTGATAAAACTGTAAATTAAAATGGAGAAAGCAACATCCGAAAACGAAGAACCTCTACCAACCGACAACCTGAAATAAATTATCGGATTAATCGGCAGATCCGTGCGCGCGAAGTACGGCTGATTGATCAAAACGGCGTAAATCAGGGCGTTGTGCCCATTGGCAAAGCCCTTGATATGGCCGAAGCTGCGGAGCTAGACCTGGTAGAAGTCGCTCCCAACGCCGATCCGCCGGTATGCCGTATTATGGATTACGGCAAGTTTGCCTACGAAAAAACAAAGCGCGAACGTGAAGCACGTAAACAACAAAAACAAATCGAAATTAAAACGGTCAAACTGACACCCCGTACCTCGACTTTTCACCGTGACATCCAGGTGCGTAAAGCCCGTCAGTGGCTCACCGAAGGGAAAAAAGTCAAGTTCATGGTGCGGTTTAAGGCACGGGAAATTACTTACCCGGAAATTGGGCAACAAACTTTGCAAGAGATTGCCGAAGAATTAAGCGATATTTCTGTGGTAGAACAGGAACCAAAGTTGGAAGGTTGGTCAATGACCTTGTTGTTATCACCAGAAGTGTAATCCGTTAGCAAACGGCCGTTTTAAAATTTAGCTTATACCAGCCCCCACGGGGGCTTTTTTGTGAGGGATAAATAAAATGCCAAAAGCCAAGACGAAAAAATATAAACTCAAGACTTATAAAGCAGCAGCCAAGCGTTTTCGCGTAACTGGCACAGGCAAGATTCTGCGTACCAAAGGGGGCAAAAGCCATTTGCGGCGTAAAAAGTCCAGCCGCGTCAAGCGGTTATTCTCCCGCACCCTGGTCGTAGAAGCTTCCGGTGACAAGAAGCGTATCAAGCGCATGGCACCGTACATGAAAAAGTACAAGGCGAATCCGCCCAAATAATTTAGTAACCTGGCAGAATTGTTCTGCCCAATCGCTACCTGGCCTCGGTCGGCAGGCTTGAGTGTCCAGGTGAGACAAAATGCGAGGAGTGAATTATGCGTGTTAAAGGTGGTTTTGTAACCCGTCGTCGTCATAAAAAGATTTTGAAGATGACAAAAGGCCAGTGGGGTACGCGGAGCAAGCTGTTCCGTCGTGCGAACGAGGCCATGATGAAGTCGTACTGGTATGCGTACCGGGATCGCCGGGTGCGCCGTCGCCAATTCCGGCGCTTGTGGATTGCCCGTATTAACGCGGCTGCCCGCGCCAATGGGCTGAGCTACAGTCGCCTCATTCATGGGCTGAAACTGGCCAACGTGCAGTTAGATCGCAAGGTTTTGGCTGATTTGGCTGTTCGGGATGAAGCGGCTTTCGCGGCAGTGGCCGAGATTGCCAAAAAAGCTTTGGCCTGATTGTCTTTACCCTCAATTGCTGTTGGAATGCCACGTCTGAATATCGGGCGTGGCATTTTTTTTGTATGCTGGATGAACACAGGCTGAACGGCACTGTTTCGTCGTTGTCGCATTGTTTTGGTTTGCGTAAACTTCTTGTTCTGCATGGGCAAGAAAGGTGAATTGAAGCATGGCTGATTTGCGTATGAAAGGGTGGTTTGGCTGGCTGATGGTGATTTTGATGACGGCCGTTTTTTTGCGGTTGTATCACCTGGCTTCCATTCCCCCTGGCCTGACTCATGATGAAGCGGATCATGGATTGACAGCCTGGCAAATTTTGCAAGGCTCGCGGGCTATTTATTTTACGGTTGGGTATGGCAGAGAGCCGTTGTTTGATTATGCCACAGCTGTTTTTATGCGTTTTCTTGGTCCTACTGCATTCACGTTGCGCCTGACGGCCGTTGCCTTTAGCCTCATTTTGTTGGCCGGCACAACAGCCTGGGTCAAACAGGCATTCAACACCCAAACAGCACTGTTTACCGCTGCCGGGTTAGCTACTGGCTTTTGGCCACTCATGACTGCACGGCAGGGGTTACGTTCCATTACCTTGCCCGCATTTTTTTCGTTGGCAGTCCTGGTCTGGTGGTGCGCCTTAACTACTTCCTCTGATTCTCGTCGGCGCTGGTACTTTTTGGTTACGGGGCTGTGTTTGGGGTTAACCTTTTATACTTATATCCCGGCACGGGGGTTGTGGCTAGCTTTTCCGCTTACTGGCTTCTATTTGTGGTATTTGCTCCGTTCATTTCCGCGCCAGTTTTTTGCGGGCACGGCCGTTTCCCTGTTGTTGGCGGTGTTGTTGGCCACGCCGCTCTTCTCTTATCTGCTCACTCATCCAGGTGCCGAAGTTCGTATCCGGCAGCTTAGCCAACCTGTGGAAGCTGCGCTGAACGGTAACTGGCAACCGCTTTGGCAAAATGCTGCTGCCAGCTTTGGGCTGTTTACTTTCACTGGCGACTCTTTTTGGCGATACAATATTCCCGGACGGCCGTTC
>RFGV01000509.1 GCA_003696605.1 Chloroflexota bacterium
GTATATGTATAAACACCGGGTGGCAACGGTTCTCCTTTGTAGGTACCGTCCCAGCCCTGGTTGATGTCGTTACTTTCAAAGAGTTTTTGCCCCCAGCGGTCAAAAATTCTAAGGTTTAGGGTGGCAATCTCTGTACCATAAACCCGGAATATCTCGTTATTATCATCACCATCAGGGGAAAATGCATTTGGTACATAAACCGTGGGCCGGCTGAAAACGATGATAGTTACTTCATCCGTATACACACAACCCCACCAATCGGTAACCCGGATAGTGTAAGTGGTGGTTGTCAACGGGCTGACCTCCGGCCGGATACAGCTGATGCAGCTGATATCTGTTGCCGGGGACCAATCAATAGAAGCAACTAATGATGTGTCGCTTATATAAGGCGAAAGTCTTATTGAGTTACCTATCCGTAGGGAATCATCCGGTCCGGCATCACACACGAGATCAGGTGAATCGTGCAATGTAAAGCTCTGTGTAAGGGTACATCCGTTATTATCCATAACGGTAACAGCATAGTTTCCGGCATATATGTTTATAAGGGATGGGTTTGTGTTCCCGTTGCTCCATGAGTAGGAATAGGGAGTTGTTCCTCCGGAAAGGTTGAGGATAATACTTCCGTTTGCCAGATTACAGGTTGCATGTGTTGTGTCAGCTGTCAGAATTAGGGGTCCCGGCTCTGTTATCGTGGTGTTGGCAAAGACCTGGCATCCGTTGGTATCTGTTACCGTTAACCCATAGATGCCGGCTGACAGGCCGGTAATGGAAGCGGTTGTTTCCAGGTTTGACCATTGGTAAGTATATGGTGCAATACCTCCGCTTACAAATGCAGTTACCATACCATCATCAGCACCATAACAGCTAATATGCTGGGTGGATAGCTGCACGGCTAATTGTGCAGGTTCATTTACCGTAAAAGAGGTGTCTTTTGTACATCCGTTGTCATCGGTGATGGTTACGGTATAAACACCCCCTCCAATATTGAATAAATCCTCACTTCCCGAACCATTTGACCAGTTGAACCCATATCCCGAAGGGGATGGAATGCCTCCACTGACCGTTAAATCAATCAAACCATCATTTGCACCGGAACAGGTTACATCATTGACAACAGCCGTGACCACAATCGGTGGCGGTTGTATGATGGCAGCACTGCTATCGATCGAGCATCCGTTTGTATCGCTAACGGTAAAGATATAGTTGCCCGGTGGCAGGTTGCTGCGGTCTTCGGTGGTCGCACCATCCTGCCACTGATAAACGTATCCCCCTGTGCCTCCTGATATGGTTATATCAATGCTTCCATCTGCATTTCCGTAGCAGGAGACATTGTTAACCAGCATATTCGTGATTTGCAACGGGGCTGGATTATTGAGCTGGTATGATGACGTAATGGTACATGCATTTGCATCTGTAACGGTCAGGTTATAATTTCCAGCGGGGATGTTCTGCAAATCCTCTGTTGTTTGCCCACTGCTCCAGGCATATGTATATGGGGTAATGCCCCCGGAAACGGTAATGTCAATCGCACCGGTGCTGTCATTGGCACATAGCGGGCCGGTTGCTGCTGCCTGAACCTGTAAGGCTGGCGGTTCAGTAATTGTAAAGGAAGTGTCTTTCATGCAACCGGCTGAATCGGTAACGGTTACCGAATAAGTGCCTGCGGATATATTTGTCAAATCTTCACTCGTAGCACTGTTTGACCAGTTGAATTGATAGGGGGTTGGGGCGGAGGTTACGGTTAAGTCAATGGAACCGTCTGAGCCCCCATTGCAGGTGACATGGGTTAATACTGCGGATATCACCGCACCGGAGGTGTTTGCAACGAGATAACCACCTGACTTTGTACAGCCATTGGAGTCTGTCACGGTGACATAATACGTGCCTGCAGGGATATTGCTGATATCTTCAGTGGTAGCACTATTGCTCCAGATAAAGGTGTAAGGAGGCACACCCCCGGTAACGGTGAGGTCTAATGCGCCATTGGATGCGCCACATGTAGCCTTGTAACTCATCGTGGTCAAATGCAGGCTATCGGGTTGATTGATGACGATGGTTGTATCGCCCTGGCAGCCGTTGGTATCTGTAACGGTAACGGAATAAGTGCCGGCAGGGATGCCGGTTAAATCTTCCGTAGTGGCACTATTGCTCCAGATAAAGGTGTAGGGGGCGGCTCCGCCTGTTACGGTCAAATCTATCGAACCCGTACTGTCTCCATAACAGGCGACATCAGTTTTTGTATATGTAAGATTCAGGGATGGTGA
>RFGV01000510.1 GCA_003696605.1 Chloroflexota bacterium
GCCAGCGGATTGCCAGCCAAAGGCCGCAATCTTTCGCAAAACGCACCCGCTTGCTCTGGAAAATTTGGGACTGGCTGGCCGCCCGATCCAGTGTCACACGCGGCGTTACAGCCTCTTTCCAGATTGACTCATGCCCGATGGCCGCCTGTTCCGCCTGAGTCACCCACAAATGCCCATCTTGCAGCAGGTTTTCTTCATGCCAATGGTCTGTCAGAGGCTTGCCGCTTATCCAATCCTCAAAAATCTGCTCCGAAACAAATTGAATCTTTTTGAACTTCTTGGCAGCTTTGGGATCGCTTCCTTCCTTGTCATAGAAACGGCGCAGAAAGGGGCGCGGGTAAAAGCGGATTTTCCCCTCTTTTCCGGCGGCATAAGGGAACGCAGAAGAGAGCAGCAGGGGGGGGTGGTTGTTTTGGAATGGAGAGAGGAAGTCACGGAGTACGGCCGTACCATACAATGCCTGCAATTCCAGACACAACGCCGCAAACAACGTGTCTGCGTGTGGCCAGGGAGAAACTTCTCCCACACCACCGCCGCCAACCCCAAAGTGAAACGGGCTGCGCGCTTTCAGATAATAAACATCAACGTTCATCGTGCCCTCAATCTTTGGCAATCTTTATTTTCTCTTCCAGCCAAGTTAAGATTTCCGTCTTCTTGTCCAATAAATCAGATACACTTCCCGATGCCGGGCAATCTATTATTTCCTTACCATACCCGTCTTTTGAGCGGGTAGCTCTGGCGCTGATTGCTACCCCTTCAAAGACAATTTTGCCGCTGCCGCGGGAGCCTGATCCGCCGAGGTAGTCGTCTTCCAGTAACTGCATCGCCTCAAGCACATCCAGGAAACGCGCCAAATCTTTCTCCTCATACACAGAGAACACCATCTCAAAATCGCTGAATTTTGTCCCAGCGGGCACGCGCTCAATCTGGCGGGGCGTCGCGGCCGAGGTCACCCGGTCAATCGCCGCTTCCCATTTGACTTCGGTGTAGGGCATATCTGTTTGTGCCTGCTTACGCAACTGTTTGGCGCTTTCTTCGTCCATAAACACATCGCGTACTGTCAAACGCGTAGGAGAAGACGCATCCAACTGGCCAGGAACGCCGTAAATTGGACACACCGGACAATCGTTGTAGTCGTCCAGCTTCTCACAAATGTGAATATTGACGCCCTTGCCAATGGGCCAATTTTGCTTCCGGCCATGCGCCTTTTCCCACAAGGAACGCATTTTGCCGCGTAAAGACGAACCGGGAATGTATGGCTGGTTGGTCAGCGGGTCACGGATGACCGGATTATCAACACTCCCAATTGCCAGACCGGCAGGGGAACCGCCGATATGCAGACCTGTTTTGGCAAGAATATGGCCTTTGATGAAAATACGGCCGTACAAGTTCACGCGCTTCTCTTCAGACATTACAACCTCCTAGAAACCACTATGCGCTGTGTGGTAAGCCAAAATTGCTTCAAAGAAATCCACAAAATTCTGGAATTTTTCCCGGTCATTGCCCACCATATCAATGGCCGGTGTCAAAACTTCAGCCAGCATCGTCACACCACGCCCGCGCTCCCGCTTGGCCTGATACGCCAATTTGGGTTTCAGCAGCATAAGCTGGCGAGCAGCCCACTTCTGCTCCTCTTCATCCGCCTGGGGCGACCAACTCATCTCAATCTGGCGCACCGTGCCAAAAATATTACGAATTTGAGATGTCGTAAGTTGACGTGCCAATCCTTTTCCAAGCTCAAGGGCCACCTTTACCAGTAAGTCAGCATCTCCTTCTTGAATAATTCGTTGCAAATCCTGCTGACTTGGTAGTGCAATTGACAGTGCGGATCTATCTCTAGACA
>RFGV01000511.1 GCA_003696605.1 Chloroflexota bacterium
GTCATGGACCGCTACAACCGATGTACAGGGAAATTTTTCCATAAACAATTTTGAGACGGGTTTATATGACATCTTTTTCGGGAAATGGGGGTATATCACACACCATATCCAGCAGATGATTTTACCCGGTACGACCTTAAACCTATCCCTCACAGCCGGATATTATGATGACTTTATTTTCGATTACGGATGGATGGTTTCCGGAAATGCCACCACCGGTATGTGGGAACGCGATATTCCCATCGGGACAACCTACAATGGCTCACAGGTAAACCCTGCCAATGACATTCCTGACGATTCAGGTGAGCAATGCTATGTCACCGGAAATGGCGGAGGGTCAGCCGGAACGGATGACGTGGATAATGGTTATACGGTATTAAAATCACCTGTGATGGATTTGAGCGGTTATCAGGACCCCTATATCCAATACTATATGTGGTTTTTCAATGGAGGTGGATCGTCCACACCTGATGACACGATGATTGTCCGGATATCAAATGGAGCGAACACTGTAGATCTGATCACCTATAACCGTCATTCCCCGATGAGTCAATGGGTAAAACAAAAGTTTCGGGTCAGGGATTACATTCAACCCACAAACAACATGCAATTTACAATACGGATTGTTGATGCCGGAAATGGCCATCTCGTTGAAGGGGGGCTGGATGGATTTGCCGTAACGGATTCGATTGTAATTCCACCCTGTGATTCCCCGGTTGCCCTCCGGGTTACACGAATCACTCCGTCATCAGCCAGGTTGAACTGGGATACAGTTGCCAGGGCAGACCATTATATAATAAGAGGTAGAAAAGCAGGTACCCCATCCTGGAAATATTTCAGTGTTGCGGGGAACACATCGTTTCTGAATGTATATGGATTGCCCAACAACACCTTGTTCGAATGGCAGGTACGCACGGCTTGTGATGATGCGGCCTTGCTCCTTTCCCCCTGGTCTGTAACCGACAGTTTTGAAACCGGTTGTTATGCGCCTGATTCCCATTGGACTGAACAGATTTCAGCCAATGCGGCTGTGCTGCGCTGGAAAAAAGCCCCTGGTGCTTCCGGCTATGAGATCAGAGGCAGGAAAACGGGCGGAAACTTTGTGCATCTGTTGATAGGCAGTGGAAATACCACCTCAAAGACACTTCAGAATTTACAAGCTAATACAACCTACGAATGGCGGATACGGGCATGGTGTGATACCGCAGGTATCTTGAAATCCCCCTATACCCCATTGATCGCTTTTACCAC
>RFGV01000512.1 GCA_003696605.1 Chloroflexota bacterium
ACCGCCACCACCACAGCCACCCCCGTCCCACCAGACCTGGCACTTTTTGCCGATAATGTCTTTCTATACCCTGTTGCAGCCATTTATGCTGGCGAAAAAGTCACCTTTGAAGCTGTTGCCTACGTGCCAGACAACATCTCCCCTGACAGCGTCAATGTCAGCCTATTGGTGGACAACACACCAATTGCCACCAGCCATCTGAACGGCCGTAACCTGGCTGGTGAATCACTCGTCCTGTTTGAATGGGTATGGGATAGCACCGACCAAATCGGCCGTCACGAAGCACGCCTCATCCTCGACCCGGAAGACCAGATTCAGATTGGTGATGAAAACCAGGCCAACAATACCGTTGACATTACCTTCACCGTTCTGGATAGAAAACTGGCGCCGCCAGACGAAAAAACAGCCACATGGGTTCAATCTGAAACCGCATGTTGTTTTGTGTACACAGTAACCGGCACCGCCGCCAACAGAGATCTGGCACAACTTTTACCCCTGGTTGACAAGGCTTTTGCGCAGGCTGTTGATCGGTTAAATGAGGAGCCCGACCAGAAATACACCGTCTATTTTATTGATCGAGTAATTGGTCAGGGCGGGTATGCCGGTTCTATGATGGTAGTTTCTTACCTTGATCGCCAATACGCTGGTAATGGTTTGTATCAGGTATTGGTACATGAAGCCGTGCATGTTCTGGACCGTGAGTTTGCGCCGCAGCGAATCCCATTTTTGGCCGAAGGGTTGGCTGTTTGGGCAGCAGAAGGGCATTATAAGCCAGAGAACATTTTGGAGCGGACAGCAGCTTTGCGCCAGATTGGTGAATATATCCCCCTGGCCGAGTTGGTGAACAATTTCTACCCTGTGCAGCATGAGATTGGGTATTTGGAAGCAGCCGGGCTGGTTAATTATCTGATTAATACATATGGCTGGGCCACATTCCGCAGCTTTTATATGGATGTCACGGCCGATGATGCCCCCACGCTGGCCGAAGCTATGGATATTAACCTGCAAATTTATTACAACCGCACGTTGGCCCAAATGGAGGCAGAGTGGTTGGCGTTTCTGGATGAGGTGTCGGTTTCGGAAACGGCCGTTGCTGACCTGGAGACAACCATTCGTTACTACAACGTCATGCGCCAATATCAGGCACAATACGATCCCACAGCCCACTTTCTCAAAGCCTGGCTCCCCCACCCAGAGCGTGTACGCGAACTGGGCAATCCCGCCGATCTCAACCGCCATCCCAGAACATTAATTAACATCACGCTGGAAGTAATGCTACAGGCTGCCGACCTTTCCATGCGCGAAGGTAATTACGACCGCGCCCATATCATTCTCGATAGTGTTTCCCGCGTACTTGCCAATAAAGGGCTTTTTATGGACCCTCTGGCACTTAGTTACTTCCAGCTGGTTCAGGCGGCAACCGATTTGGGATACACCGTGCAGAAAGTTTCTCTCACTGGCAACCGTGCCCGCATTTTTGTCACACGCCCCGGTACAGAACAGCTGGTAGAGCTACAATGGCAACTGAAAAATGAGACCTGGGTTTTGACCAATTAGCAAAAATTGTCATCTTTTTTACTTTTGTTATTTAAATTTGATGAAGCATTGCTACTTTTATGCTAAAATGCTACAAATGGTAACACAAGGTTTCAGAGTAACGTGTTTTGGAAACGGCCGTTTCTTTGCCGTCACCAAAATACGTGGAGAGGTTTCCGATGATAGAAGTAGTCATTGACAGCGTCCGAATCAGTCTGGTTTCCCAGCACCGGATTGTCATGCTTAGAGAACTGGACAGCGACCGCCAGTTACCAATATGGATTGGTCCCTGTGAGGCCGATGCCATCACCATTGAACTCCAGGAATTCAAGGTTGCTCGTCCCGTTACACACGATTTGCTCAAAAATGTGATTGCCGAATTAGGTGGGCGTGTCTCTCACGTACTCATCAAAGCTTTGCGAGACAATGTCTTTCACGCCAGCCTGTTCATTGACGTAAACGGCACCATGCACGAAATAGACTGCCGTTCGTCTGATGCTATTGCTTTGGCTGTACGAGTCAAAGTGCCTATCTTTGTTGATGAAGAAGTCATGGACGAAGCTGGCATTGTACCCGAACCAGATATTCAGGAAACGGCCGAATCCGATGAAGACACCGACACAGACAAGCTAGACGTATTCAGCGACTTTGTGGACACACTGGACTTCGACGACTTCGACGAATAACCAAACAATCTTGTATCGGAACCTCAACACACCAACAGGCGAAACCTGCACATGACGAATCTGGAACGTGAAACGTGAGAGCCCCTTGCGTTTCACGTTTTGTATTGTCCAATAAAATGCCATGACAACCATTGAACGATTGCCACCTCATAGCATAGAAGCCGAAGAAGCCGTCCTGGGCTCACTACTTATAGACCCAGACGCCATTTTCGATGTCAGCAGTTTCCTACGCCCAGACGCATTCTATCGCGTCCAAAACCGGTGGGTGTACGAAGCCATTTTGTCCCTCAGCGACCGCCGCGAACCCATAGACTTTGTTACCCTCACCGAAGAACTGCGGCGCCGAGAACAACTGGAAGAAGTTGGGGGCGAAGCCTACATCATCAGCCTCATCAACGCCGTTCCTACATCAATCAACGCCCGCAATTACGCCCGCCTGGTAGAAGCGGCCGCATTACGCCGCAAAATGATTCAGGCCGCCAGTACCATCGCCGAACTGGCCTACAATGAAGCCGAAGATATAAATGTGGTCATTGATCGCGCTGAACAAGCTCTGTTTAGCATCAGCGAAGAACGAACCACCCGTGACCTCGTCCCCATCAAGCAAATCGCCCGGGATTATTTGGAGCGTATCGAAGATTTGCACGCCCGAGGGGATGATGTCATTGGTATTCCAACTGGCTTCACCGATCTCGACCGTCTTTTAGGTGGGCTTAATCGGTCTGACCTGATTATTGTGGCTGCCCGCCCCGGTATGGGAAAAACCTCACTCCAAAATGCCATTGCCCTCACAGCTGCCATGCGCTATCGTAAGCGAGTTGCCATATTCAATCTGGAAATGTCCGGCGAACAACTGGTACAGCGTATGATTGCGGCCGAAACCAAAATAGATTCTCAGCGGTTACGACGAGGAGATCTTAAAGAGCACGAATGGCCAATTTTCATGGAGGCAATCGGCCGTCTTTCGGAAACCAGTATCTTTATTGACGATACACCAAATATCACACCAAACCAGTTGCGTACCAAATGTCGCCGCTTGTATGCCGAACATGGTTTGGATTTGGTAATGATTGACTACTTGCAGCTGATGCAGGCAGAGCGAACCACCAATAATCGCGTGCAAGAAATCAGTGAAATCTCGCGTGGTCTGAAATCGCTGGCACGTGAATTGGATGTACCCGTGTTGGCGGCAGCTCAGTTAAGCCGGGCTGTAGAACAACGACAGGATAAACGGCCGTTGCTCTCCGACCTCCGCGACAGTGGCTCCATCGAACAAGACGCCGACATCGTCATGTTCATTTACCGCGACGAATACTACAACCCCGACACCACCGACCGCCCCAACATCGCCGAAATCAACGTAGCCAAGCACCGCAACGGCCCCACCGGCACAATAGACCTATACTGGCACAGCAAACTGGCTACATTCCGCAACCTACAACGACAGGAAATCAGCTTATAAATACGTGATGCGTCAGGTAACCAAAAAACAAAACCTCACCCATCACTCGGAAAAAGAAAAATGAAAGGCTTTCCCGGTTTCCCTGCAGGCAAACAAAGAGTCACCCAAATACCCAACCTGTTTTTCAGCGATCTGTTACCCATCATCGACAACCTGGCCGAACTCAAAGTTACCATATACGCCTTCTGGGCACTCACCCAAAAAGAAGGGCAAATACGCTACCTCCGACTAACCGACTTCCTCAACGACACCGAATTCATCAAAGGACTGGGGCCAAACCTCAATGCTGCTACCGAAGCTTTATTAGATGGCATCGAACGAGCAGTTGCTCGTGGCACATTCCTCCACGTCAACGTCGAAAGCACCGACGGAAAAATGGACCTGTACTTCCTGAATACCGAAAAAGGACGAGCAGCCGTAGAAGGCATCACCAGAGGCGAATGGCGCCCCATGCCCGATGAAGACCAACCCATCTCCCTGCTCATTGAACGCCCCAACGTCTTTGTCCTTTACGAACAAAACATTGGCCCACTTACACCACTTATTGCCGACGAACTTCGTGATGCAGAACAAACTTACCCCATTCGCTGGATAGAAGAAGCCATCCAAATAGCAGTAGAAAACAACGTTCGCAAATGGCGCTACGTTCTCAGCATTCTGGAACGCTGGCGACAGGAAGGAAAGAAAGATGGAATCAGCCGCCGAGATTCTCAAAAGGAGCTTCGCCAACAAATCCCCGATGAACTCAAAGACATCATCAAACGATAACAACATGACACCACCGGAAACAGAAGCAGGCTTAGGCAAACCCGACTGTCCACATTGTGGTGGTTTGGGCTATATTGTGCCAGATGTGCCACCAGAACACCCCAATTTTGGTCGGGCTGTCGTTTGTGCGTGTCGGGCTAACGAACAGGAAATGCGCCGGATACATCGCCTGCAACAAATGAGCCAACTTGGCGCCCTGCAGGAGTGTACATTTGACACTTTTTTGCCCGAAGGGCATGGATTAACGCCAGCTCGACAAATGAATCTAAAATTGGCTTATGAAGCTGCCCTTGCCTATGCCAGAGATCCTAAAGGTTGGTTGATCCTCAAAGGAGGATATGGTTGTGGTAAAACGCATTTGGCTGCGGCCATTGCTAATTATCGGTTGTCGTTGGGACATCCGGTATTGTTTGTGAATACGCCTGATTTGCTGGATTATTTGCGGGCAGCTTATGCACCTAATGCGCTAACGGGATATGATGAGCGGTTTGAACAAATTCGAAATGCCCCCTTGCTGATTTTGGATGATTTGGGTACGCAGAGTAATACAGAATGGGCACAAGAGAAGCTGTATCAGTTGTTCAATTACCGGTATAATGCCCGGCTGCCTACTGTTATTACAACCAATCAGGATTTGGAGGCGATAGAAATTCGGATTCGTTCGCGTATGGTGGACCCTTCGCTGGCGCAAGTTGTGCATATTACTGCTCCGGATTTTCGACGGGCTGGTGTGGATCAGGAGCAATCAGACCTTTCGACGCTGAGTCTGCATACGGATAAGACGTTTGAAACATTTGACTTTCGGGAGCAGGAACTGCCGCGGCGTCAGGCGGATAATTTGCGGCGGGCTTTTGAAACGGCGAAGGCATTTGCTGAAAATCCGGAAGGGTGGTTGGTGTTTAACAGTGTGAGTTTTGGTAATGGTAAGACCCATTTGGCGGCGGCAATTGCCAACTTTGTGGCAAATAAGGGAGAGCCGGTGTTGTTTGTGGTGGTTCCTGATTTGCTGGACCATTTGCGGGCAACGTTTAACCCGGCCAGTGGGGTGAGTTATGATAAGCGGTTTGAAGAGGTAAAGACGGCGCCGTTGTTGGTGTTGGATGATTTGGGGACGGAGAGTGCCACGGCCTGGGCGCGGGAGAAGTTATATCAGTTGTTTAATTATCGATATAATGCCCGCTTGCCTACTGTCATTACTACGGCGACGCCAATTGATGAGTTGGACCCGAGGTTGGCTACCAGGATGCTGGACGGAAGCCGGTGTACGTTTTTTGTGTTGGAGGTGCCTAGCTATCGGGGGCGGGGGAGTTCTCGGCGTAAGCGTAGTTGAGGTGTTGTTTGGCTGGCAGGCAACATTCACCGTTGGAGCGGAGGGCTTCAGGGTGAATGGGGTGTTGATGTCGGTTATGGTTGGGGGATGATGAGTTGGTCGCCGGCTTTGATGTCGTTGGTGTTTTGGATGTTGTTGGCTTGTTTGATGGCTTCGATGGTGGTGTTGTAGCGGCGGGCGATAGCGTAGAGGGTTTCGCCGGGTTGGATGGTGTGGATGATGGCAGGGGCGGCTGTGGGG
>RFGV01000513.1 GCA_003696605.1 Chloroflexota bacterium
AAGATGTAACGGTGCACGGCGTTGCGCAGGTTGAAGATGAGCTCGGCTACCAGGAGCGGTACGGTCACGGTCTTAAGAATATTAGTCACAACGATCAACACCAGGTTGGTAAAACCAACCCGAAAGTAGAAGTCGTCCGTCAAGATTTTGATGTAGTTTTGCAGACCAACAAATTTTTGTTTTAACCCAAGAAATGCCACCTGGTAAGCAGATAACTTGAACGTTTGCAGCATTGGGTAGTACAGGAATACCGCCAGGATGATCAGAGTGGGTGCCAGAAGCAAGTAAGCGATAAAACGGTTTTTGAATTTTCCGGTTTCCATGTCTCTCCCTGTTCTATAGGATATAAACAAGGGTGGGGGAAGCCGTTAACTGGCTTCCCCCCTGTAGTGCGTGCAAACGAACTTACTTGATGGAGCTGTTGTATTCAGCCAGAGCCTGGTCCGCTTTTTCTTTGGCGGCAGCCATGGCTTCCTCAACGGTGGATTGTCCAGCCAGCACGCTTTCGATGGCTTGTTCAATGATTGTGCGGATTTCAGGGAAGGGGCCCATCACAGCGCCTTGGGTGGCGCGGCTGGGTTTGGTTTCAAGTAGCTGGTCAAAAGCGGCGGTGTAGGCCGGGTTGGTTTCGAACCAGTGCTGTCCTTCCAGAACGGTGACCGCAGACTTGCGAATCGGGAAGTAGCCGGTTCCCTTGTGCCAGCGAATGGCATTTTCGGTGTTGGTGAACCAGATGACGAATTCTTTGGCGGCATCCAGCTCTTCTTGTGGGTGGTTGGCTGTCAGCCAGATGCTTGCGCCACCAACGATTACGCCTTGCCGCTCGCTGCTGGCCGGATAAGGCAGGTAGGATGTGCCCAGTTCGAAACCGTTGGCTTTGGCATCGTTTTGCCGGTTGACAACATCGCTGGTGGATGTGATTTCCATAGCGGCCTGACCAGAGACGAAGATGGCGTCTGAGCCGTCCCAGTCTTCCAGTTTGCCGCTGTAGGCATAGTAGCC
>RFGV01000514.1 GCA_003696605.1 Chloroflexota bacterium
ACTTTAACTTGTACAGAATCAGTTGCTGTGCAGCCATTCTTATCCGTTGCGGTTACTGTGTACACACCGGAATACGTAGCGGTTAATGATGGCTTCGCACAATCATTACAGCTCAATCCTTCTGCAGGTGACCATGAATATTGATAATCATCATTAGCTGGTTCAGGGCTCAGGGTGATGTTGGTGCCTCTTATAACCAGTTTATCTTCCCCGGCATCAACCACCGGTGATGGATTGACAGTTACCGTCACTTTCTGCGTATCGGGGATACAACTGCCACTGAAAGCTATCAGATGGTAGGTCGTGGTTTCCTGTGGTTTTACAATGGGATTTGGAACGGTGGTAGCATTGATATCCCGTGCAGGGTACCAGATGAATTCCGTCCCCAGATGTCCGCTCTGCAATATTTCAGCCTGTAATTGTATGGTTTCCCCTTTACAGATACTTGTATCACCGGTCAGGCTGGTGTTGACATGCGTGATAACATTTACCACAACAGTATCTGTGTTCGGGCAATTGTACGGGTTATTCGCTGTTAAGATATAGGTGGTAGTTTGCTGCGGGCTGGCATAGGGATATTGCGAATTCGGGTTGATTAAGCCCGTAACCGGTGTCCAGCTGTAGCTGACAGCGTCACTGCTTACAGCGGTCAATCCGACATTATCCCCTTTACAAATCGTTACATCCTCCCCGGCATAAACATCGGTTACCGGATTGACTGTAACCGTTACACTATCCGTCACCGAACAATTGTATGTATTGCTCACCTTCACCTGATAGGTAGTGGTGACGGTTGGACTTGCCGTTGGATTGGGAATATTTGCAGCACTCAATCCTGCGGATGGATTCCATTCGTAAAAGTCACCGCCAGTAACGGATAGCTCAGTTGATTCCCCCGCACAGATAGTGATATCGGGTGATATGGTAATGTCGGGAACTGGATTTACGGTGATGGTAATGCTGTCGGTGGTCACGCAATTATATACATTGGTGACCTGGGCGGTATATGTGGTTGTCACTTGTGGTTGTGCAACCGGATCAGGGCAATTTGTGCAACTCAACCCTGCTGAAGGCAGCCACACATAGCTCACCCCGCCTGGAGCGTCAAGCTGAACCGTTTCGCCCTCACAAATCGTAGAATCAGGTGTGAGGATACCAATCGGATTCGGATTTACCGTAACCGTCAAGGTGTCCCGGTTGACACAGCCATTGGCGTCAGCAACTTCAACTGTGTATTGCGTAGTAGTAGTTGGTGAGGCGATGGGATCCGTGCAATTGGCGCAATTCAGTGAAGCAGCCGGTGCCCATTGGTACTGTATGCCTCCTGACACATGCAATTGCGTTTCTTGCCCGAAACATATGGCAACATCCCCGCTGGTTGTTACCACTGGTAATGGATTTACTGTAATCGTCAGGTCATCTGTATTCTCGCAGCCAAAATTGTCAGTTACCTTAACTGTGTAAGTCGTTGTTACGGATGGGCTTGCCAGCGGATTGGCGATTTGCGGGTTGCTCAGCCCGGATGCGGGTAACCATTCATATTGAACACCTCCCGAGGCATTGAGCTGAATAACATCATTAAAACAAATGGTCGTATCCTGTCCTGCATCGGCAAGTGGCAAGGCGTGCACAGTGACCGTCACATCATCCGTGTTCTGGCATCCATTGGAATCGGTTACCAGCACCTGGTAGGTAATCGTGGTCAATGGGCTAGCCACAGGCTGGGGCGTGTTGATGTTATCCAGCCCGGTTGACGGTGACCAGTGGTAATCCACACCACCGGTGGCCGTCAGGGTGGTGGATTCTCCATAGCAAATATCGACATCTGTGCCTGCATCGGCTACCGGTAATGGATGTACCGTTACCGTTATGTCATCTGTATTCTGGCATCCATTGGAATCTACCCCTGTTACCGTATAGGTTGTGGTAACGGTAGGTGAAGCAACCGGATTGGAAATGGTAGGATCGTTAAGGCTGGTTACCGGTGACCAGCTATAGGTAATTCCTCCTGTGGCATGCAATGGAATGGTCTGTCCAATACATATCTCCAAATCTCCGCCTGCATCGATTACCGGCAGCGGATTTACATTTACGGTCATGGTATCGGTATCTGTACATCCATTGGCATCGGTAACCGTCAGAATGTAGGTTGTGGTCGTTGATGGTGAAGCGAAGGGATTCGCTATAGCCGGGTCACTAAGGCCGGTTGCCGGGAACCAATTATAGGTAACACCACCAGCACCTTGCAGTTGTTTCGATTCGCCTGCGCAAATGGTAACATCCTGTCCCGCATCTGCAACCGGTAGTGGATTGACTGTTATGGTCTGGTAGGCAGTATCCGGGCAACCTGTATTGGTGAAGACGATAAGCCGTGCGGTATATGTGCCTGGCGTATTATATGTATATACCGGATTCTGAAGATTTGAAGTGTCGCCATTGCCGAAATCCCATTTCCAGGCTACCAGGGTACTGTCGGATATGGTATTATCGGTAAATTGAACGGTTAGAGGAACACAGCCC
>RFGV01000515.1 GCA_003696605.1 Chloroflexota bacterium
AGATTCCAGGTCTGGCTCCATTGCCTGGCGCAATTCCGGATCGTGCAGGCGGCGATCATGTTGGCGCAGCATGGGTTTGACGAGGTGATTGTTGTAATCTCGCTCTGCTCGTGTTGCTTCCAGCCAAAAGAGGCGGCGCAAACGGGGTAGTAATTCGTCATCCCCAAACAGATCATCCAGCACCTGCTCAAAGATACGGTTGATTTTATCGGCCATATCGTCCAGTTTGTCGGCGTAGCTGGCTTCCAGTTCGGCCGTTTCTGATGCAGCTTCGTTGAGAAAGCTGATGTCAAAATCAGGTGTAGATGGCTCGTCCAGGATAGTAATGGCAATATCCTCTTCGGGAGAAACGGCCGTTGCTGTTTGGGCATTACCTGTTGCTTGGCGGGCGTTCAATTCATGCTGCACTGCCTCCGGCCCCTTCAGCGCCACGTCCAGCAACTGCTCATTACCCGGCAAAGGTAACAATTTCTCTCCTTCTGCCAGCCGGTAATGGATAGACCGCTCCGGCTTCATCAGCTCATACATGGTGGCCTGACGGCAAATGTGCCGGAAATTAACACCCACCCGTTGTACAAGCTGCTGGTATGCCACAGACAAAGGAAGCGGATCGGCCGATTCTCCCGGCAGCGTGTACACATACGCCTGTCCGTAGCTAGCCCGTTCCAGACGCTGATACACCTCATGCAACGCCAGCGTCTGTTCTAATTCACGCGCCATGACATCCGCCACTTCCGGCATAAAACGGGACACCGCCTCTTGCATAACCAGTTCTACCTGATACAAAATCCGCTTAACGGGTACCTCAATGCCACTCGTGCCCCAAATGAGATTATCAAACGTCACATCCCGCTCATCCCAATGCTCAGTGCCATAGCTCTCTAATAACAATGCTACCTCCTGCTGAATCGTATGCCGTACCATACCACGCACACTATCCAGCGTTGGTTGCAGCAAGCGACGGAAGCGACGGTCTCCATTGGTGCGCGCACTCAAATCTAGCAAAGCCGCATGGAATGCACGGGGTAATTCCTTTTGCCACCGCAACAGTAAATTCTCATAACGGCGCTCCTGTAACTGTTCCCAACTGGTATCGAACGGCGGTTGTATGCCCCGTGCCGCCAGTTGTTGTTCATAATAGAAGCGCAAGCTTTGTAACGCATTGCGAAGGCGTGTGGCTGCCTCATGCAATTGGCTGCGTACCCGATCTTCCTGAATGAATTCAATTAGCCGTTGGCGCAAGAGCGGAATTTCCGTAAGTTGCAATAAAGCTTCTTTTGTGTCCGGGTGAAGCGGGTCTGAAATATCAACTTGCCCCAGTTGGTCCTGGAATACTTTGAGGATGCGTTCCGTTTCGCTGGCGAATTCGGCTGGTGCATTGTCTGGGTCCTGAACGTAGAGGGCAGGCGGGGCCATAACCAGGAAATACGGCCGATTGTGTCCGCGGTCTCGATACCGTTCCCAGTAATTCGGCGCGATATACCGTGTAACTTCTTTTACCTCCAATTCGGCCGAAGGTAAACCGGAATTCAAACGGTCAAATGCTTGACGGACATTCCCCCCGTTTACCACCAGGAAAATCTTGGCTGCTGCTGCATCCAGGTCACTTCCTGAAAGCCCAAATAGCCGATTTTCCTTAATCCAGTTTACGGCTGCGAGCGACTTCATTTCATCCACCCGCTGTCGGCCGGCATCGGTAACCAGGACTATCATGGCATCTTCGCGCTTCATTTCTTCCAGAGTGATGGCTTCATGCAACTTCATGCCAGCTCCCAGTCCAGGGACATCCACAATGCGCAGGTGGCCATCCATGAGCAGGTTGGGTTGCCCGGCGCGTGGGTGAATACGAAAAGTCGCCGACTTGATGAGCCGAATTTGGCGTTGGTTGCTTCCTTTGTAGCTATCCTCGCGCAAATGTAGCAGGGATTCGGGTTTGTCGAGAGGTAAGGTTTGGGGTGGTGGGGTTGGTTTGGTGTAAAGTTCCTGGTGGTTTTCGTAGGATTCTATACAGTCTAGCAGGATTTCCAGGTATTCGTCTTGTTCTGTTTTGGCGGAATCCTGTTTTGCCTGGAGGATGGCCTGGATGTCGGTACGAGCTTGTTCCCGTTCTGCTTCGTTGGTGATGTCGAAGTCGTTTGTGTGGGCAAGCTGGCAAAGGCGACGGATGCGTTCTGTGAGTTCGTCACGACTCCAGTAGGTGAGTGTGAGGGATTCGGGTTCGTTGGCGGGGGCTTGTTCGACATATACGATGGTGCCGGTAACGGCCGTTACTGCCCCCGTTGGCAATAAATTACGCCCCAACAACGCATTAATCAGTGTGCTTTTGCCCACACCCGTTCCCCCAAAAAAGATCAGAGAATATGTTCGCTGCCGCAAAATTTTCTCAGCTTCCTCAATGCTGGCCTGTGCTTGAGGAACCGCCCGAATAAGATAATGGCGAGTTTCATCAATAGCTTGTTGCAAAGATACCCATTGCTCAATTTGAGCCGGGCTGATGTAAGGGAGTTTTTGCAATTCCTGGCGCAGTTTTGTGTATTTGTCCTGTACTTTTTTCTGAGGACTCATCTTGACCCTTCCTTGTACCTGTGTGGCTGATAGACAAAATTATCAGTGCCGATTAACCGGCTGGTGTAAACATATTACGCACAAGGAAGAAAAAGGTTGCGCCTCTGGTTTTATTCTTCGTAGCCAAATCGCCAGGGCGTATTGTCCATGGGTAACTCGTCCAGTCGTGCCTGACGCAAGTTGGCAAACCGGGCTTTCATTTCGTCCAGGCTATCGCCCCCCAGTTTTTCTTGTAGCGCATCGGCCAGCACAATGGCTGTCATCGCTTCGCCAACGACGGCCGCACGTGGGACCGCGCAAAAATCGGAGCGTTCGTACACAGTTTGGGCTTCTTCTCCTGTGGCCAGGTTGACTGAATGACGTGGGTTGAGCACGGTAGAAATGGGTTTCATAGCGGCGCGAATGATGATGGGTTCACCAGTGGTGATACCTCCCTCAAAGCCGCCGCTGTTGTTGGTGTGGCGGATGAGTGTTTGACCGTCATCGGCCAGGAAGATTTCGTCATGCACCTGTGAACCGGGAAGGGTGGTGTTGTGGAAAGCGGGACCGATTTCTACGCCCTTGATGGCATGGATGGAGCCAACGGCCCACATGAGGCGGGCGTCGAGGCGACGATCCCAATGAACGTGGCTGCCAAGGCCGGGGGGGACGTTGAGGGCGACAATTTCGAAGATGCCGCCAATGGTATCTTTTGTTTGCATGATGTGTTGGATGTGGATGCGCATTTTTTCGGCCGTTTCTGGAAGAGGGCAGCGGAGATCGTTGGTTTCGGCTGTGGCAAAGCGTTTGGGGTAGGGCATGTCGGGGGGGATGTTGGCGGTGATAGGGCCAATGCTGGTGACGTAACTGCCAATAGTGATGTCGAATTGGGCAAGTAACTGGCGGCACAGGGCACCCACAGCAACGCGTACGGCCGTTTCTCGTGCGGATGCTCTTTCCAGGGCTAATCGCAGTTCTCGATATCCGTATTTGATGGCGCCGGTGAGGTCGGCATGGCCGGGGCGGGGGATGGTCATTGGGGGGATGTCTCGGTCGTGCCACTTCGCGTAGTCAATGTTGGGCAGTTGGATGGCAATGGGTGCACCTGTGGTACGGCCGTTCATCACGCCGGCCGTCAGTTTCACTGCATCTTTTTCGATTTTCATGCGTCCACCAGACCCGTATCCTTTCTGGCGACGCGCCATTTGATGATTGATTTCGTTTAGATTGACGGGGAGGCCTGCAGGTAGTCCTTCGACGATAGCTGTGAGTGCCGGGCCGTGTGATTCACCGGCGGTGAGAAAACGAATCATGGGTTACTCCTCTTTTTGCCAGCCCAGTGCTTCGGCTTTGGGTAAGTCCTGGGCATTGATTTGAACACGAAAATGGGCGCTGGTGGGGCAGCCACAGGCAGTGCAAACGGCAAGTTGGGTGAGTTCGGCGGCATGGACTGTTACGCCTTTGGCAGCCAGATCGGAAACGGCCGTTTGCAAGTCCGCCGGATCTTCTTCATTCCGTTCTTCACACTGTACACCTACCGGGCGAATAAGCCACACAAGCGCTTCATTGCCGCCCACCGGATATGCTTCCTGGCTGGCGGGATAGCCAGATGGCGGTGCTGAAGGTGTGGGGAGAGGGTAACCAGTGTCGGGCGCAGTTTCGGGATTGAGTGCGCTGGGGGTAATTGTGGCACGTGGGAAAATATCGGGTTCCGGCTCATCACTCGGATTTGCGGAAGGAGTGGCAGGGCCGCAGGATGCCAGCGCAAAAAGGGTAAGTAATAAGAATGGAACAAGCAAACGTTTCATGACGTCGATCTCCTGAGGATGATTATTGTCGGTTATTGCTGGTGTCATTGTACCCCTAACGTTTTGAACGTGGTAGAATGCGCCAGAAGGAGAAGTTATGCGGCAGTTGTTTTGGGTGTTTTCTTGTTTGTTGGCGTTGGTGGCGTGTAAAGGAGGAGGTGGTGAAGCAGGTGGGGGAGAAACGGCCGTAACAGCCACCCCATCACCGACCGCCACCGAAACGGCCGAATCCCTTAGCCAACAAGAGCGACTCCTGGCCACACTCGCCAAAGTCACTCCTGATGATTGGCAACAAGGCACAGCCGACCCCAAAATAACCATCATAGAATACAGCGACTTTCAATGACCTGGTTGTGCTGATCTTGCGCCCGTGCTGGCGCAACTGGTAAACACATATCCGGAATATGTACAACTGGTTTATCGCCACTTTCCCCTCAATCGTATTCACAGCAATGCCCAAAAAGCGGCCGAAGCAGCCGAAGCTGCTGGTGCTCAAGGGGCATTCTGGGCATATCATGATGCCCTGTTTGCTACCCAAGCAATCTGGGCAGAACAACCACCTGCAACCGCGCGTGAACATTTTATTCAACTGGCTGCTGAGCTGAATCTAGACCTGGAACAGTTCACGGCCGACCTGGATAATAGTTTCTACGCCCCTCGTGTAGCCGAACAGGAAGCTCAGGCAAAAGCCCTTGGCCTGCCCGGCACACCGGCAGTCATTCTGGATGGTGATTTACTGACCGGGCAGGAATTGACCCGCAGTTATTTCATTTGGGATGCTTACGTCCAGCTCCGTTTGCTGGAAGATCGCCAATATACTGCTCCGCCACCCATGCAAATTGACCTGACCACTACCTATCTGGCACATGTAGAAATGGCATCTGGTGAACAGTTTGTCATTGAGCTTTTTCCACAATTTGCCCCGCAAACAGTAAACAGCTTTATCTTTTTGACCAAAGCAGGATGGTATGATGGTGTTTCCTTCCATCGAGTTATTCCAAATTTTATTGCCCAAACGGGTGATCCGACGGGTACAGGGTTTGGTGGGCCAGGGTACACGTTGCCTGACGAGATTAATCCTGCACTTTCTCATGATCGGGCGGGTGTTGTGGCAACAGCCAACACAGGGCCAAATACGAATGGCAGTCAATGGTATATCACGTTAGCCAGTGTTCCCCAGCTAGATGGCAAAGATACAATTTTTGGGCAAGTTATAACAGGGCTGGATGTGGTACAAAAATTGACTCCCCGAACTCCTGATGATCCGAATGCGCCGCCTGGTGATACAATTGCTCGTATCTGGATTGAGGAAAAGTAAAGGCACGGTGTTGGAGGATGTGCATGAGTAAGGAAATGGGGAAACCGATATTGGTGTTTGTTGTTTTGTTGGGTGTGATGGGGTTGGCCTGTGTTGTGCCGGGAATTGGTTCGGCGACGCCAGTGGCAACACCTACGCCGTTGGGGGATACGATTTCGTTTACGATTCCGGCTTATACGATTTCGCTTGAGCCTGGGGAAGTGGTGCCAGGGACGCAGATTGAGTATGTGGGGCGTGCAGGGGATGTGTATAAGGTGAAGATTGATGGATTGGAGGCGAATAAACGGAGTGGGGATTCATTGATTTGGAATGGGGTGATTGCACCGGGGGTGTTTGCGAATTACAATTTGCGGCTGACAACGGCCGTTTTTGGTGAAGTTCCTGTCGCTGGCCCGGTTCAATTATTGGTGTTTAATCCAGAACCAACAGAAATTGAGGCCAGTGAACTGGAGCAATTAACAACCCGCTATCATTTTGGCAACATCGTTATCAACTACTTTGTTCCTGCTGGCAGCATAATTCCCGGCACCACCATTCTTTTTGAGGGGCTAGAACCTCAGCCACCTGGTAGCCAGTCTGCCCAGCAAGGGAGATTGGCTGGTTTAAGCGGTTACCCCCTTGTGGCTCTGGGCGATTCTCTTGTTTGGACAGGAAGATTACGGGACAATGTGACAATTCGTTACAATTTGCGTGTCGCTTCCTTAAGTGAAGACGGTATTCGGCTGGCTGGCACGGCCGAATTGTGGATTACTGAGTAATTTGTTTCATGAAAAAAGGACAGCAATTATGACCCATCCAACGTACCCACGTCCATCTGAACCTCTGGTGAGTAAAAATACGTTTCGTCAGCGTGCTTATCAGCCACAACCGATTCCTGTTTTTTCCCAGGCACGGCCGTTACTCCCCGTTCCCATTCTGCCCGAACATGCCACCTGGGTAGAAATGTACTGGCGTGCCTGGGAGATGGCATGGTCCAATTTGCGCCAGCCAACTCCCGCCAGCGGTTTTGTCGCCAATTTCATTGATACGGCCTTCAATGACAATACCTTTATGTGGGATAGTGCCTTTATGGTGCAGTTTGGTTTGTATGCCCGGCGCATTGTAGATTTTATGGGGACGTTGAGCAATTTTTATGCCAAACAACATGAGGATGGGTTTATTTGTCGTGAAATTAACACCTATGAAGGATATGACTACTTTTATCCGTTCGACCCAAATGGGACAGGGCCAAACATTTTGGCATGGGCGGAGTGGCGTTATTATCGGGCAACAGGAGATGACAGTCGCCTGAAGGAAGTTTTTTGGCCGTTGGTAGCTTATCATCGCTGGTGTCGGGCACATCGTACCTGGCCGGATGGGATGTATTGGGCAACGGGCTTGAGTAGTGGCATGGATAATCAGCCGCGTGTGCCGGATAGTATGCACTATCACCGCCATTGGACATGGGTGGATGCGAATATGCAGGCGGCGTTGAGTTGCTATGTGTTGAGCCAGATGGCGCAAATGCTGGGTGAAGAGGCGTTGGTGATGGAGCTGGGGCAAGAGCGGGCTCATCTGATACACCAGATAAATGCGCGGCTATGGAATGAGGAGCAAGCGTTTTATCAGGATGTGTCGCCTGACGGCCGTTTTAGTAAGGTGAAGAGTATTGGCGCGTATTGGGGGTTACTTGATCCTGGCATTGTTCCGGAAAAGCGGTTGGCCAAATTTATTCAGCCGTTGCGGGAAAGTTGGGCGTTCAAGTTACCGCATCGTATTCCCAGCCAGTCGGCCGATAGTGAGGGGTACAATGCTGAAACCGGTCATTATTGGCGGGGTGGGGTGTGGGCGCCTACAAATTACATGGTTTTGAAAGGGTTGCGGCAAGTGGGGCAACATGGACTGGCGCATGAGATTGCGATTAATCATTTGCAAAATGTGAGTGCGGTTTATCAGCGAACGGATACGTTTTGGGAGAATTATGCGCCAGAAACGGCCGCTCCCGGTGATCCGGCCAAACCGGATTTTGTGGGTTGGACTGGTTTGTCGCCCATTGCTGTTTTGTTAGAGGATGTGATTGGTATTGGGGTGGATTGGCCACAGCGACGGGTTTTTTGGGACAGACGACTGGAAACAGAAAGTGAATATGGTGTGCAGAATTATCCGCTAGGGGGGGATGGTACGATGTCGTTGTTGGGTGATGCGCAAAGGATTGTGGTGACGACGGATGTGCCGTTTACACTGACGGTGTGGCATGGAGAGACGCAATTGCAAACGGCCGTTTCTCCTGGCACCACTGAGATTGACCTGACCTGATTTTGCCATGCCTCGTGTAAGGGTTGCCACTCTGAATGTGCGTAATCGTGCTGATCGCTGGCTGGCACGACGTCATTTATTGGTGGAACAAATTATGGCGGCCGAGCCAGACCTGCTAAGCTTGCAGGAATTAAGTATGCCTATTGGGCAAGGGGCCTGGCTGAAAAATCAAATTAATATGCGGCTTAGTGGGTCAACAAAACGGCCGTATCGCCTCTTCCAAAAGCGCAAACAACACCCACTTTACGGTTACCTGGAGGGGATTGGCATTCTTACCAAACTCCCCGTACTTTACCACGACGCCATATCGCTTGGCTATGGTGGTCGGGTTGCCTTGCGGGTAAACGTAGAGTTGAATACCCATCAGAGTCTGGATTTTGTCGCTGTGCACTTGCACAATGTATCTCATGACCAGCAAGCACGGGAAGAGCAGGTGATGACGCTTTTGAGCTGGCTGAACAGCCGTCGCCCTGTACCTTTTCAGGTAATTGCCGGTGATTTTAACGAAGTACCAAATGGTCTGGCGATTCAATATTTGAAAAAAGCACTTTACCGTTCGGCTTATGAGTGCCGACATGGGCATGAACCGTTGGCGACTTATCCGACTGCGTTGGTGCCAGAATCGGATGGGTGGGCTGGTTGTCTGGATTATATTTTTATTTCCCGACAGATTAAAAAGGTGATTTCAGCATCGGTATTCTGTGAACGGCCGTCTCCCGAAGACGACACCCTTTTCCCGTCGGACCATGTGGGATTGATAGCAACTCTAGAAATTGGTGAATAAGAGGACAATATGGAGCATGTAACCGGACTGCGTTGTGTCATTTGCCACAGTGTGTACACCCCTGATCCGGCCCTTTATGTCTGTCCCCATCATGGACAGGAGGGTATTTTGGATGTTGAGTATGATTATGATCGAATTCAGCACAAGCTGGGTGGGGTGGCTGCCAAACGGCCGTTGTCAACCCATTGGCAAGAAAAAGGGATGTTTGCATATCGGCCGTTTTTGCCCGTTGCCCACAACACCCCATCCCCACCCCTGCTTGTTGGTGCGACCCCTCTTTATCCAGCCCCACGCCTGGCCAAACAAGCCAATGTTGCCCACGTGTGGGTCAAGGATGACGGCCGTAATCCCACCGCCTCATTCAAAGACCGTGCCAGCGCATTGGCACTGATGAAAGCACGAGAGGCACATGCTGATATTATCACCACGGCCAGCACTGGTAATGCGGCCGCAGCATTAGCCGGTCTGGCTGCCAGCACCGGACAAAAAACAGTAATCTTTGTACCGGCTACAGCCCCAGCCGCCAAGATAGCCCAGCTTTTGGTATACGGGGCAACGGTCTTGCTTGTAGAAGGCACTTATGATGACGCATTTGACCTTTGTCTGGCCGCGTCTGAATCATTTGGCTGGTATTGTCGCAACACAGCTTACAACCCCTACATGGCTGAAGGCAAAAAGACAGTGATATATGAATTGTATGACCAGTTACTTGCCCAAAACGCCTGGCCGCCCACACATATTGTGGTTTCGGTAGGGGATGGCTGCATTATCAGCGGTGTTCACAAAGGGCTGCGCGACTTGAAGGCGATTGGTTTGCTTTCGGAGATGCCACGCCTGATCGGCGTGCAGGCAGCAGGTTCAGCGTATTTGTATGAGGCCTGGCAGCGAAATGAGGATGTATTGACCAAGCCTCCGATTGCAGCAAGTACTGTGGCAGATAGTATTAGTGCTGGTTTGCCGCGAGATCGGGTTAAGGCCATAACGGCCGTTCGGCAAACAAATGGCGCGTTCGTACGTGTGTCCGATGAGGAAATATTAGCCGCAATTCCGACACTGGCACAAGGTAGTGGCGTATTTGCCGAACCGGCTGCGGCTGCTACCTGGGCTGGCCTGCAACGTGCTGTGGCAGACGGCTTGATTCAACCGGATGCGCGTGTGGTGCTGCTGGTAACGGGTAATGGCCTGAAAGATGTAAAAGCTGCAATGTCCGCAGTTGGTAAAGCCATTTCTGTGCCTGCGGATTTAACGGCCGTTCATAATGCCCTGGCTGGATTGCTGTTATAATTAAGTCAATCATCGTTACATTTCACACCAAAAACCGACGAAAGAAATAAGACAAAACCAAATCTGGAGGTTCAAAAAGCAACCAACTATGGCTAATAACCACAACCACAAACTGGAAAAACCAGTTTTTTCCATTGTCTCCCCCGTCCACAATGAAGAAAAGGTCCTCCATGAACTGTATCGGCGCGTGCGAGAAGTGATGGACCAGACAGGTGAACCCTGGGAACTGGTTTTAGTTGACGATGGCAGCCGAGACCGTTCGGCAGACATTATTGCTGAGCTACACCAACAAGACCCTCGTGTCAAGGGAATTAGTTTATCTCGCAATTTCCTTTTTCAAATAGCAGTGACAGCTGGCCTGGAACACGCCGCCGGTGATGCTGTTGTGCTGATTGATGCCGATCTACAAGACCCTCCGGAAGTCATTCTGGAAATGATTGCCAAATGGCGTGAGGGATATGATGTTGTGTATGGCGTTCGCACTGAGCGGGAAGGTGAAACCTGGTTTAAACTTTTCACAGCCAAGATGTTTTACCGGATTATCAATCGCATTACCGGGATTCAAATTCCAGTAGATACGGGCGATTTTCGGTTGATGGACCGAAGAGTGGTAGATGCTGTATTGCAAATGCCAGAGCGTAATCGGTTTTTGCGAGGTATGGTAAGCTGGGTAGGATATCGGCAAACGGGTGTCTATTACAAGCGGCGTGCCCGTTATGCTGGCGAGACAAAGTTTACCGTGCGCAAGATGACCCGATTTGCGCTGGACGCAATTACCAGTTTTTCTTATTTTCCTTTACAACTGGCAACATATTTAGGGTTTACCATTGCCGGAATTAGCCTGATTGCGGTTGTGGCGGTGATTCTTATTCGTTTGTTTGGGCCACACACACCCTTGTTGGGGCAGGCAACCACGCTGGTAGCTGTGTTGTTTTTGGGGGGCGTGCAATTGATTAGCCTGGGGATAATTGGCGAGTATCTGGGGCGGATTTATGATGAGGTGAAAGGACGGCCGTTATACCTTGTGGACAAAAAGTGGGGGTTTGACGACAGCCTGCGCCCACGCGAAGCTCGCCGTGTGGAAGAATCCACAGAAATATCTCGCTAAACTGGTAACTGCTTGTTATTATCCGCCAATTTCTGACATAACCCGATTGCGTGGAATCACATTTGCTGACAAGCCGTGTCCCCAGGGCTTCCACCAAATGGCTTCTTCGATGATACCTTTCAGTTCATCATCAGAAGCGCCCTGCCGCATGGGTTTAAGCAAATTGACCTCTTTTTCTCGCAGCAGGCAGAGACGTAAACGGCCGTCTGCTGTCAGGCGGGCGCGTGTACAGCTGGCACAAAACGGTTGCGTCACCGAGCTAATAAACCCAATCGTACCAATGCCATCAGGCAAGCGATAAAGTCGCGCTTCCCCATCCAGCCGTCCTTCATTTACGGGCACCAGCTCACCCAATTCAGCCCCAATGGTAGCCATCAACTCTTTCTGTGTCACCACACCGGCTTGCTGAAAATCAGCCACATCTCCAAAAGGCATCATCTCAATAAAGCGCACCTGCCACGGCTGATACAATGTCAATCGCGCCAGATCAACCACATCCTCCTTGTCATTATACCCCCGAACAACCACCGCATTCAGCTTCACACCCAGTCCGGCAGCCTCGGCAGCATGAACGCCCTCCCAAACATCTTGCACATCCCCCCAACGTGTGAGTTTGCGAAACTTGTCCGGATTTAGCGTATCAATGCTTACATTTACCCGTTTTAATCCGGCCTGAGCCAAAGGCTGTGCCAGCCTGGAAAGCAAAATACCATTTGTTGTCATGGCTACGGTACGCACACCAGGTGTTTCTGCAATTTGGCGGACGATATTCACAATGTTAGCCCGCACCGTTGGTTCACCGCCAGTTAGCCGAAACTTGTAAAAGCCCAATTCGGCAAAAATGCGAACCAGCCGGAAAATCTCTTCGTCCTGTAATAATTCTGCTCGTGGACGAAAAGTCATATCTTCTGGCATGCAATATACACATCGCAAATTGCATTTGTCGGTGAGAGAAATACGCAAATAGGTGATGTGTCGTCCAAATCTGTCAACTGACATACTAATCCTCGTTTTGTCTCTGTATCGGGTTAATAAACCGCGTGTTTGTTCAAGTTGGTTATGAGAGAATTATAGCATGTGTTTGCAGAGCAGAAGTGTAAGAAGAATGAATTGTGATTTTTGACTCATTTTTCATGTGATCTTTAGCGTGAAGAATGGGTGATTTGTAGGTGAATCGTGCGTTTGTGGCATAAATTGGTCAGGATTTGGGAGTATAATTCAGAATAACCAAATTCTGTCTGCGTCGGTTGGCATGGGTAAAGAATGAAATAGGTGGCTATACAGGTCTTATGACAAATTGAACTGCACCTGAATAGTGACAAAGATGCCATCTTGGAGTTGACGCGAAGGAGTGTAACATTGAAAAAATCAAGACAACCGGTTTTGCCTACCTGGTTGGCGTTTGCTTTGTCGGCTGCATTTGTTTTTTCGGGTATTGCAGTGGTGGTGTTTGGGTATCTGACGTTTCAGGCGATTTGGAATCGGCCGTTAAACCCGCTGGAGCAGGCTGCATTGGAAGTGGCTGGGGTTGATTTGCAATTAGAACAGGTTGGCCCTGCGCCAGTACCTACGCTGGCCCCGGGTGAGCCTACTCCCACGCTTATCCCTACAAGTGAGCCCTGGCAGGGTACAGACCGACTGAATATTCTGGTTATGGGAATTGATCGCCGACCCGGCGAGCCATTTATTTCCCGTACTGATTCCATCATGATTATTTCGGTAGATCCTGAAACAAATTCTGTATCGATTTTGTCGGTGCCTCGTGATTTGTATGTCATTATTCCTGGGCGAGGAAGGGATAGAATTAATACAGCGTTTGTATATGGGGCTTCTGGAAATAATCCAGCGGCTGGGGCGGCGCTGGCTATGCAAACTATAACGTATAATTTGGGGGTTCCAATTGATCATTATGTGCTGGTAGATTTTAGTGCTGTGATTAATGGTATTGATGCATTGGGGGGGATTGATGTATATGTACCGAAGGAGATTTATGATCCTACTTTTCCGGATATGAATTATGGTTATGATCCGCTTTATATTCCGGCGGGGTGGCAACATTTTGATGGAGAAATGGCACTGAAGTATGCACGCACGCGCCACGTGGATAATGATTTTGGACGGGCGCAGCGGCAGCAACAGGTGCTTTTGGCGGCGCGGGAGAAGGCGTTGAGTTTGGGGGTGCAGTCGCTTGTGGCTAAAGCGCCGGTGTTGTATCAGCAGTTGGAACGGGGTATTCGTACTGATATGAGTCTGGATGAGATTGTTCGTCTGGCAACCATAGTGAGTGAGGTGCCGGATGAGCATATACGGAATGAGGTGCTTGATGCTAATTATGTGACGAGTTATCGGACGGAGACGGGGGCGCAGGTATTGGTTTTGGATAATGCAAAGGCGGCGGGTTTGATTCAAGAGTTGTTTTATAGTGGTGAGTAGTTTTGTGGTTGACAGGAAGGCGGGAGGAAGATGAGGCGCGAGGAGTTTCGGAAGTTGGTGGCAGAACGGCCGTTGTTGCTTGACGGCGCGATGGGGACTTTGATTCATGCTCACGGTGTTCCTATTGATCATTGCTTTGATGCCGTCAATGTGGAGAATCCGGCAATTATTGCCCAAATTCATCGGGGGTATATTGATGCCGGGGCAGATATTATCGAAACGAATAGTTTTGGGGCGAATCGTTTCAAGCTGGCGGAATATGGTTTGCAGGACAAGGTGCGAGTATTTAACCAGGCGGCGGTTACGATCGCTCGCCGGGTAATTGCGGGATCGTTTCAGCAGGTTTGGCTGGCTGGTTCAGTAGGTCCTTTGGGGGTTAGGCTGGCTCCTTTGGGGCGTGTGTCGGTGGAGGAAGCACATGCCGCTTTTGCTGAACAGATTGAGGCGTTGGTTACGGCCGAACCACGTGGCGTGGATTTGCTGATTTTGGAAACAATGTCCGACTTGAAGGAAATGGAAACGGCCGTTTCTGCGGCTCGCTCCGTTGCCCCAGATATTCCCCTTATTGCCAATATGACTTTTGCCCGTGACGATCGTACTTTACTTGGCTTTACACCAGATCGGGTAGCAGCGCGACTTTCCCAACTGGATGTGGATGCCATTGGTATCAATTGCAGTGGTGGCCCGGCACAAGTCCTGCGTCTTATCCTCATTATGCGCCAGATTGCTCCAGACATGACACTTGCTGTGGCCCCCAATGCAGGCTGGCCTGAGCAGACCCAGGGTGGGCGCGTGTTATATCCGGCCACACCAGAATATTTTGGCAAATACGCGCGTGCCTTCCTGGAAGCAGGTGCGCGCCTTGTCGGCGGGTGTTGTGGCACAACGGCCGAACACATTGCCATGATGCGTCAGGCGTTGGATACACCCGGCCCCAGCGAACTGCCATTACCAGAAGTCCGGATTGTGACCAAAGAGGAAACAATGACGGCCGTTACCGACCAACCCACCCAACTTGCCGACTATCTCGCCCGCAAACAATTCGTCGTCACCGTCGAAATGAGCCCTCCCCGTGGCATTGCTACCCAGCGAATGCTTGCTGGCGCACAAATGCTCAAAGAAGCAGGGGCCAACTTTCTCAACGTGGCCGATAGCCCACTGGCACGTATGCACATGAGCGCGTGGGCTGTTGCCTACCTCATCCAAAAAGAAGTTGGTTTGGAAACAATTCTGCACTTTCCCACCAGAGGCCGCAATCTATTGCGCGTACAGGGTGATTTGTTGGCCGCACACGCAATGGGCATTCGTAACTTGTTTGTTGTAATGGGCGATCCGACACGCATCGGCGATTTCCCGGAAGCAATGGATAGCTATGATATTGTGCCCACTGGTCTTATCCAGCTTATTAAAGAGCAGTTTAACAAGGGAATGGACAAGGCCGGACACTCGATTGACCAACCCACCAACTTTGTCGTGGGATGTGCATTGAACCTCACGCCGTCCGATGTGGAGCGGGAAATGAAGCTGTTGCGCAAGAAAATTCGGAATGGTGCAGATTTTGCTCTCACTCAACCCGTGTTTGATCCTCAGGCGGCGCGGGCGTTTATTCAGGCGTATGAAGACCGGTATGAAGAGCCGATTTTGCCACTTGTTGTGGGGATTAAGCCACTCTATAACAGCCGCAATGCTGAATTTTTGCATAATGAAGTGCCGGGTATGATTATTCCGGAGCCGCTGCGGGAACGAATGAGACAGGCGCAAAATCCACAACAGGAGGGAGTGCGAATTGCGCAGGAGATTTTGGGGGAATTACGGCCGTTTGTACATGGTGTATATATGATGCCTGCATTTGGTCGGTATGATCTGGTGGCTGATGTGCTGGATATTTTGCCAGAACTGTGACCTAACCAGCCCATCCCCAAACAAAAAACTGTCCACTCAAATAGAGATATAACGCCAATGATGGATACAAAATAATTCGATTGAGCCACGGCCGTTTTCCGGCCATTCCCAACAAAATGAACATGGGAAAAAAGGCCAGTGCATATCGGTCAAATGAGTAGAGGGGCTTGAGTTCAGATGTGGGCAGTAGCATGAAGAACAACATCATGGCTGAGTAGAGACCATATATGCTTCCCAGGCGCCGAAAGGTAAGCCAGGTTGTGATGAGTAACAGCCAGGTGATGGCGAAATCGAGGTAGAGAACAGGCTCACCGGCACGGGCAATGCCTTTCCCAAAGATGGTGTGGGCGGCGCGGAGAATGTCGTAGCCGGGAATGCCGGTTTGCTGATACCAGTAACGGGCATACACTGTTGCCAGTGAGGGCAGTCCGAGCCATTGTCGCCACAGGAGAAAGAGGATGAGTCCCAGGCCGGGCAAGAGAGATGCAAGGCAGTTCGGCCGTTTTGCCAGTTCTCGTACCCGATTGCCCAGGGTGGAGAATGTGCGTGGCAGGGGTGACAGAGAGGATTGCGCGCACGCCCAGAATAGCGGGACGATTAGTATCCAGCCGGTAAGACGGGTGAGCGCAGCCAGGAAACCGAATAGTCCGGCGCGCCAGAAGCGGCCGTTTTTTGCCTGCCAGACTGTTTCCAGGCTTAGGAGCATGAATAAGGGTTCGGTGTAGGCGGCATATAGAAAAACGGCGCTGGGAAACAGGAGTAAATAGACGAGGGCACGAACGGCCGTTTCCTCATCAGTTTCTACGGCCGTTAACTGGAAAAAGCGTATCAGAAATACCAGCAAGGCACTGTTTGCTATCAGAATGGCTGCTGCCAGGTAAGCCACAGGCGTGCCCCCAAACAGGGAGCCTGTCAGTCGGATGAGCAATGGGTACAGCGGGGGAAAAACCGAGTCGGACGGATCGGCATATCCCTGGCGAGCGATACGGATATAATGCTGTGTGTCGAATCGTTGCCAGGGACCGAGCAGCAGGCCGGTCAGCCCTTCGTTGAGGATGGGTTCGCCTAAATACGGCCGTACCTGTTCATCTGGTTCTGGGGGCAAGGGGTTAATGGCCAGGGATACAATGGCCCAAATCGTGAGGAAGAGTCGCAAACTGACAAAAAGCAGAACGGCCGTTTTGACAGCTTTATTTTCCTGAAAACGACGAATCAAGTCACCCATATTCCTCATGCCTTGTTTTGCTTGCTTCATTTTGGCGCAGACTTGTGGAAAAGATAGCGGTACTTTCGTCATGGGTGATTTTTGTTTGTGCAACCAGCCCAGTCAGCAAGCCAAACATGATGCCGGTTTGCCAGTTGCTCCCTGCCCAGAGCATGGTGTCGAATTGGTTAATGACAATCATGGCTACCCAGGGGGCAATCTGCTCGCCTGATAGTCGGCCTTGGCGGTAGAGTTGGAAGGGGGTGAGAATGAGCCAGAGCCAGAGTGCCAGGCCGGGCAGTCCTAATTCGGCCGTTACGAGGAGGGGAACGTTGTGAACCACAACGGCGTATTCATTGAATGGCCGGGCAGCGCTGAGGTAGTTTCCCATGCCAACACCATGCAAGGGGTTGGCAGTGATGATGTGCAGGGCGATTTGAATATCGCTGGTACGTTGGTTGATGGACTGGCTTTCAATAGGGGTGTTCAGGGCTGTGAAACGGCTTAGTGCCAGATCGCCATATGTGAGAATGAAAAGCAGGAGGGGCAGAGTGGGTAAGAGATGGGTGATGAATTGATGGCGAGTGGGGGAAAACGGCCGTTTGTCTCCCCACCAGACGATGATACCAGATCCCATGGCCAGCCAGGCTGCTCGTGAGAATGATACAAAAAGGCCGCACAGGCCTACAGCTATCACCATGCCGTATCCTGCTTTTTGCCAACTGCGAGAACGGCCGTAGTGTGGCCACAACAGTAATAATGCTAACATCAAAATCGCCCCCAGTAAGTTGGGGTGAGCAGTCAGACCATAGGCACGCAGCCAGCGTGTGCCTCGCGCAAACAGTACAGTGATGCCGGAAAATGCGGGGTTGAGAGGCAGTTCTCCCAATGTTACCAGCCCCAGATCGCCTTGTCGGAAGAATTGTCCCAGAGCGACACTGCTTTGGATGAGGATGATGGTTGCCAGAATGGGGGGGAGAAACGGCCGTTCGTCCCGTGTGAACAAATAAACCAGCCACATCAGCGCCAGTGCGCCTGTGTAAATGAATAAACGACGGGGAGAAGCCGGGTCCATGCTTGCCAGCCCCAGTGCTGTCAGCCCAGCCAGAGGGAGGGTGATGCCGGGGGGATGCCAGAGAGCAGATGGGGAAATACGGCCGTTTGCCAACCGCGCTGTTAGCCAGCCTAAACCAACTATCACGGGCAACAAATTGAGAACCCCAGGTGTTACAGGAGCGCCTGCCAGTCGCTCAAACGAAAGCAATGGCCACCAGGAAAATGGTCCATATCGCCACGAGGGCGTAACCAGCCCCAGAACAACAAACAAGCCAAAAGCAAAATATACTACCCGAGAAACGGCCGTTTTGAAAAAAAGCCAGCTATTCACACCGGCTATTGTAACCCTGAATTAAAAAAAACCGCCAGATTTTATACGCACCCTCACGGTTTTTCAGTAGTCAGAACAGAATAAACAAAAGTACCTCATTTTGGTAAGATGGTGGTTCCAACCAAACCAATTAACCAAAAGAGGTACATATGG
>RFGV01000516.1 GCA_003696605.1 Chloroflexota bacterium
ATAGAAGTAGAGCAAATAGATTAGAAAGTTAGACAAGTTTGCTCTGTTTTGGATTTTCCTTTTTGACTAAATTAAATATTGAACACTCCACTGTCTCTGACAAACCCTCTTGGTTTGACTATCAAGGGTTGACTTTAAGCTGGCCCCGCACGGCCAGTATGCTCTCTCTTCACTTACTCACACTGCTGGCATTCTGGTTCTTTTCCTGGCAAGCGCTAGGGGTTGCGATCGCGCTCCACTGGCTAACGGGTAGTGTGGGTGTTTGTTTGGGCTATCACCGCGTGTTAACCCATCGCAGTTTGCAATTGCCGCAATGGTTGGAATATATCGTCGTCACCATCGGTGCATTATCCTTGCAGGGTGGCCCTTTGTTTTGGGTCAGCAACCACCGTATGCACCATGCCTTTACCGAAGACAATGCGCGCGATCCGCACTCGGCAAATCGCGGCTTTTGGTGGAGCCACATGCTCTGGCTGGTTTATCCTCGCGGTGAAACCTTTGATAGTGAGGCCCAACGGCGATCAGTGCCACACATCGCCCATAATAGTTATTACTGTTGGCTGAGCCGTTACTATGGCTGGCTGCAACTGCCGTTAGGGTTGTTGCTCTACGCTGTAGGCGGATGGTCCTTTGCCCTGTATGGCACGGCGGTGCGCATTGTGTTGCTGTGGCACAGCACCTGGTTCGTAAATTCGGCAACCCATTTCCAAGGATATCGGCCCTTTGATATTCCTGATCGCTCCAGCAATCTGTGGTGGGTCGCACTGCTGACCTACGGCGAAGGTTGGCACAACACCCACCATGCCGAACCTCATATTGCTCCCGCAGGCCGTCGCTGGTGGGAAGTTGATATGACTTGGTGGTTGATTTTGGGCTTAGAGCGTTTAGGGCTTGCCCATCACATCAAACGACCGATTTCCCGGACAGAGATCGCCCCATCTGCATAAAGGGAGATCGCCCGAACCCGCTATTCGACAAACTATACAGCGACTTATGGTAAAGAACAGCTTGAAAGGGGCCTAAAACAACGGAAGCTGCGATTTACTGCCATTTAGTACGCTTGTCTTGGTTTAAGCTAAGTTCCTCTTGCGTGATTTCAGAAACCTTTCGCCCAAGCAAATGGGGAACGGCCGACTGGATAATAACGGGATCTCCCAATGGCTGCAGAGTATCAGGCCTCAATTCCACTAACGCCGTAACATATAATTTCACCTTAGAATCATAAACCTTTGCCAAATGGACAAGAACAAAGATGCCCGTCTGCCCCTCGGCATAATCCCCGGTGTTAATAACGGTATTGAATCCTATATGGTCAAAAACACGCGGTGCCTCAAGAATGGTCGCTTGTGGAATAGGATGATTTTTCCAATATTCTGCCGGCGGGTGGAGAAGTTCTTCAAGGGAAGAAAACGTGTAAAGCTGGATAGCCGGACGCTCTCCTGGCACATTTGCCCTGTCAATAAGGGCAAATTTCCCCCCCTTCAAAGGCACAATATAGCTATTTTTGCTGTTTGTTTCTGGCCGACCAAGGCGAACAGGCTCCGACCTCACCTCACCATCGGGAGAAAGCCATACAAAATAGCTATTCCAGCGTTCATTCTTCTCCCCAGAAGGCCGCACAAAGGTCATACCAAGGCGGCCATTAATCCACATAATACGGGGATCCTCCGCCTTGCGCATAAT
>RFGV01000045.1 GCA_003696605.1 Chloroflexota bacterium
CGGTATGGGGATGATTATGAATTCGATGCGGATTTTGATGCTGAGCTATACCGGCAAAACACGAAGGAATACATTCTTTACAAGGAAGGAAAAAAAGAACGCAATACAGTAAGAGAATAAAATTTTTTAACCTGATTATAAAACGAGCAATTTACGATGAGAACCGGGTCATCCAATTGGGAGTACAACTTTAAGCGTTCATTTGCCGCAATTTTTCTCTTTGTTTTATGCAGCGGGTTGCCGCTTCGCCAGCTTAATGCCCAGGTCGTTTCTGATGGTGCGATGGATGTGGAATTCTGGATTGGTTATTCCTGGGTGGAGAGTACCGATGGCGGTATTCTGGGCCAATGCGATGCGGTGATTGGAGTAAGTAACTGTGAGTTTCGATGGACCTGGTGGGGTGCGGATAATGCCGACCTTGACGGTCAGGGATGGCGTGGTGGTGTAACCGTGGGGGTGAATACGGGAAATGTAGGCTGGGTGCAGCCCGATGACCGGATGTTGTTTAACCAGCGTTATGGTACACCGGGGAATACCCCGCAGAATGTTCCTCAATTTTTAATGTTGCGGGGTGAAGGCTGGGAAGATGACTGCTTTAGCTGTGCCGGTGGTACGATTTGCCTGGGTAATTGCAGTACGAATTACAGCGATTATTCATATGATGGCAGTTGTTCCGGTTGTTCATGCGATTGCAGTGGTGAAGACAATCACTGCGGCCCAACCGTGCTGTCTTCAACCATCGATTTCCGTACCGTGCCGCCCTGTTCTCCGATTTCTACACTGGGTGCTTCATGGGTGGGTGATTATTTCTCCTCGTCCTGTGGTAGTGATGATATCGGTGCTGAAGTGCTGGTCAGGTGGACCCCTCCCATTCCGACATCCGTCACCGCAAATGCTACTTCCCTATGTGCTCCCGGCTTTGTCACGTTAACCGCTTCGGGTGCGGTTCACGGTGGGGATTATGTATGGTATGTTGCCGGCAATCCTACTCCCATTGGAAACGGTCAGGTGATCAATGTCTTTGTCAGTGCCACAACGACCTACCGGGTTCATACCACCAACGGTGGCTGTGAAAGCTTAAGCTGGCGTGAAATCACGATTCCCATATCCACCCCGCAGGTAACAAACGTTTCATTCACCCAGCCGACATGTGCGGGCGCTGCTGACGGAACCATCACCATAACCGCAAGTGGTGGCCAGGCTCCTTTACAATATTCCATCGACAATGGCGGTAGTTATCAAAGCTCCAATGTATTCAATAATGTGCCTGCCGGAAATTACATCATCCGCATATTGGATGCAGGAGGTTGTACTTCAACATGGTCCGGCAACCCACTGGTCATTACCGATCCTCCGGGTGTTAACATTACTTCGGTGAATGTGGTTAATGCCGATTGTTTTGGTGCTTCAACCGGCTCTATATCGATTACTGCCAGTGGCGGCCAAGCACCCCTGCAATATTCGATTGATAACGGCAATTCATATCAGGCAAGTAATACGTTTTCCAACCTGGCTGCCGGATTATACAATATCAAAGTGAAAGATGCCAATGGATGCGAACGCACATATGCCAATAACCCGGTTCAAATCACCCAGCCACCGGAGATCATCATTTCCTCACTGCCGGTGAACAATGTTCTGTGTAATGGTGACAGCACGGGTTCGATCACCATATTTGCCTCAGGAGGAACGGGAACATTGAGCTATTCCATCGATGGTGGAAACACCTATCAAAGCAGCAATTCATTCACGAACCTGCCTGCAGGCAGTTATAATGTGTATGTACGCGATGCCAGTGGTTGTGAAAAAGCGTATGGGTTTAATCCGGTACTGATAACTGAGCCCTTACCCCTAACAGTATCGGGCACCTCTGTTGCTGCCAGTTGTGTTGGTGTTTTTAACGGAGTGATAAACGCCACTGCCAATGGAGGAACACCGCCCTACAGCTATTCTGTCAACAATGGACCATTGCAATCGGGAGGAAATTTCACCGGACTTGGACCGGGTACCTATACGCTTGTAGTGGTCGATGCGAATTTCTGCCGTGCGGATACCCAGTTTGTAATTGGCACCGTATTTAATCTCAACACAACGGTTGTCAGCAAAACAGATGTGAGCTGTGCCGGAGGCAGCGATGGGTCTGTTACCCTGGGTACCACGGGGGGCATACCACCTTATTCCTATTCACTCGATGGAGTAAATTATCAATTATCGCCCACATTCAATAATCTGACTGCGGGCAGTTACACCGCTTTAATCAAGGATGCAAGTGGCTGTACGGATAACATCAATTTCACCATCACCGAACCGCCTCTGCTCACCGTTTCGCTGGATTCGGTTACCAATAATCAGTGTAACGGAGCTACCGGTGGGGCATTATATATTACGGCTGCCGGTGGTACGCCACCCTATGCGTATAACTGGTCAAATAATGCCACCGTTGAAGATTTAGTCAATGTTGCTTCAGGCAATTACACCGTCACAGTTACAGATGCAAATGCATGTATGTCAACGTTGACGGCTGTTATCACCGAGCCTCAGCCATTGTTCCTGAATATAGCTTCAGTGCAGGATGTTTCCTGCAATGGATTCAACGATGGAGCTGTTGATATAACCGTCAACGGGGGTACACCACCTTATAGCTATTCATGGTCAAATAATACTACCAACGAAGATATCATCAATGTGGGAGCCGGAAATTATTCCGTAACCGTAACCGATTTCAACAACTGTTCCATCACCGGAAGTGCAACGGTAGGAACGCCTGCATTGATGATATCCAACATTTCCGTGACGGATGTTACATGTAATGGAGGTAATGACGGGGCTGTTGATTTGAATGTGGTTGGTGGAACGCCACCCTACAGTTATTTGTGGTCGAATTTTGCCATCACCCAGGATTTAAATAACATTTCTGCCGGGCAGTACCAGGTCGTCATCACGGATGCGAACGGCTGTGTCTTAAGGGATAGCGCGGTGGTTTCCGAGCCCGCTCCCCTGTCGGTTGTCATCACCGCTGTGGATGTGACCTGTGCCGGAGACAGCAACGGCAGTGTAACGGTATCCGCCACCGGTGGCAATGCCCCTTATAGCTGGCAATGGTCAACCAGTGACACCACACAAACGGTGAATGCATTGCCAGGAGGCAATTATACCGTGACCGCAACAGATGCCAACGGGTGTACAGGAACCGCAACTACCACTGTCAATGAACCTGCCGCACTCACGCTTTCAATGGCTGTTACAAATGTGCTGTGTGCCGGAGATAGCAATGGTACCATAATTGTCAACGTAAGCGGTGGAACCATGCCATACGGTTACCTCTGGTCGGATAATGATACCAATCAAAACCGTACAGGTTTAACACCGGGCGGTTATGCGGTTACCGTTACCGATATGAATGGCTGTGTGATAACCGATAGCGCTGTTGTGGGTGAACCGGCTCCGCTCAACGCTGTGCTGGATGTAACGCCAATCACCTGCAGCGGTGGCAGTGATGGTGCTATCGATTTAACCGTAAGCGGGGGAATGGCACCTTACAGTTATGTCTGGTCAAACTTTGCCACAACACAGGATGTGGGCAGCCTGACAGCAGGAACATATTCCGTAATCATCACCGATGCCAATGGGTGTGTATTTTCTGCGAGCACAACCCTGGTTGACCCGCCAGCCATGACACTGACATTCAATACCACAGATGTGCTGTGTGCCGGCATGATGAATGGTGCCATCGATCTGGAGGTTGCCGGGGGTGTTCCACCCTATGCTTATCAATGGGGGAATGGGTCAAACTCTGAAGACCAGGCGGGTTTATCCGGTGGGACTTATGCGGTAACGGTAAGTGATTCGCTGGGATGTACCGTCAGTGGTTCCGTGCAAATCCATGAACCTGCCCCGTTGTCCGTTTCGGTTGCGGGTACTGATGTGGCATGTGCCGGTGATAAAGACGGATTTGCCATCGCCAATGTAACCGGTGGAACACCCGGAAGCCCTGAATCATATTCCTATCTCTGGAGCAATGGACAAACCAGCTTCATCGCAGATAATCTGAATGCCGGCACTTATACTGTTACCGTTACCGATGACAATGGCTGTCAGAGAACCGACACCGTAGTTATCGAAGAACCACCAGCGCTTGTGGTCAACGTTGATACCATCCGAGCGAGCTGTTTTGGCGGTGATGATGGCCAGGCAATTGTTACCTCATCGGGTGGCACCGGGGTACATAGCTATTCCATCGATGGGATAATCTTTCAGGAAGAAGGATATTTTGACAATCTGGAAGCCGGGGATTATGCAGTGGTTGTCATGGATGAAAACGGATGTACCGCATCTGCACCGTTTATTATTAAGGAACCACCACCGTTTAAGGTATTTGTACATCCCAATGATTTTATTATCGGAGTATATGATAATGAGGAAATTTTCGTCACGGTTATTGATTCACGCGGTGATACGGTAAGTATGCAAAATGGGCATTATACGTATTATTGGTTACCGCCAGCCAGGGGTTTGAGCTGTGATGATTGTCCGAATCCGGTATTCACGGCTGAAGATATGCCCGGTGAATATGAATTTGTGGTGGCAGTAACCGATACTTCAAATTGTACATTCTTTGACACGTTGCGCTTGCGGGTGAGCGACAAATATGGCATATTCGTTCCCAATGCATTTACACCCAACGGTGACGGGACCAACGATTTATTGAATGTGTTTGGCGTTGGTGTGAAAAGCCTTGATTTCAAAATCTTCAACCGTTGGGGTGTGCTGGTATATGAAAATCCTGAAATGGAGGTCAATAACCTGTCCATTGGATGGGATGGAACCTATAAAGGAAAGGATGCAGGCATGTCCACCTATGTATGGATGGCTGTGGTAGAATACTACAATGGCGAAACCCGGAAAGAAACCGGCTCGTTTACGCTGGTGCGGTAGTTGAACAGCCGCGAAATCCTGTACTCAGGGTTATTTATCGCAAATTCATCAATGCCTTTGCAGGGGGATCTTGCATCTTGCTATATCGGGCATTGGACTGCACATGCCGGATGGCAAATTAGAAATCGATTAACTTCGGCAGCCCATTGGATTCACTGACACAAATAGCCCTGGGCGCGGCTGTCGGGGAAGCGGTTGCTGGGAAAAAAGCCGGCAACAAAGCAGTATTGTGGGGTGCAGTACTGGGTACCGTGCCCGACCTCGATGTGGTTTCAGCCTTGTTCCTCAGTCCTGTGGATTACATCTTCTTTCACAGGGGCTTTTCCCACTCCCTCGTCTTTTTCATTCTATCCGCCCCTGTTTTTGGATGGCTGCTGCGATATATCAATCGTAAAGAAACAGCCACCTGGAAAGACTGGACCCTCCTTTCCTTCTGGGTGTTATTTACCCACGCCCTGCTCGATTGCTTCACATCCTGGGGCACGCAATTGTTCTGGCCACTGGATTACCGGGTGGCTTTCAACTCCATATTTATCGTTGACCCGCTGTATACCCTGCCTTTGCTGGTCACGGTAATCTGGATGATGTTTTATAAGAGGGATTCCTCGTTTCGAAGGCGTCTGAATTATGCCGGATTAATCCTGAGCACATGTTATTTGACAGGGAC
>RFGV01000517.1 GCA_003696605.1 Chloroflexota bacterium
CATTTGTATAGTGAATCGGCCGAATCTGCCTTGAATGTGGGGGAAGTGAAGCCGGTATATACGCCCGATTCTCCAGAAGTTCCCGGTTTTAAGGTGTTGAATGTGGCGTTTGATGCCATTTTGGCGCGTGACCCGCGTGTGATTGCTTTTGGGGAAGATGTTGGGCATCTTGGTGGTGTGAATCAGGCCTTTGCCGGGTTGCAGGAGAAGTATGGTGAGTTACGGGTGTCCGATACAGGTATTCGGGAAACGACGATTATTGGCCAGGCGATTGGTATGGCGTTGCGTGGCCTGAGGCCGATTGCGGAGATTCAGTACCTTGATTATTTGCTATATGCGTTGCAGATCATGTCGGACGATCTGGCAACATTGCGCTGGCGGACAAAGGGGGGGCAGAAGGCGCCGGTGATTATTCGTACGCGTGGCCATCGCCTGGAAGGTATTTGGCATGCGGGTTCACCGATGGCGGGTGTGATTAACCTGGTGCGGGGTATGCATGTGCTTGTGCCGCGTGATATGACACGGGCAGCGGCTTTTTATAATACGTTGCTGAAGTCGGATGAGCCGGGCTTGATTGTAGAGGTGTTGAATGGTTATCGGTTGAAGGAGCGGTTGCCTGCGAATATTGATGAGATTACGATTCCGTTGGGTGTGCCAGAGATTTTGCGTGAAGGGGATGATGTTACGATTGTGACGTATGGGGCATGTTGCCGAATTGCGATGGCGGCAGCGGAACGGCTGGCTAAGGTGGGGATTGAAGCGGAGGTGATTGATGTGCAGACGTTGCTGCCGTTTGATCGTTACGGCCGTATCTTGGAGTCGCTTAAGAAGACCAGCCGTATTGTTTTCCTTGATGAAGATGTTCCCGGTGGCACAACGGCTTATATGATGCAGGAAGTGATTGAGAAGCAGGGTGGATATTACTGGCTGGATTCTGAACCACGTACTTTGTCGGCCAAGCCACATCGCCCGGCGTATGGTTCAGACGGTAGTTACTTCTCCAAGCCGAATGTGGAGGATGTGTTTAATGCCGTCTATGAGTTGATGAATGAGGTAGATCCGGCAAGTTATCCGATGCCGTTCTGAAGTGTATCTTGATTTGTATGTAAATTAACACGTGTTGTGAAAACTTTTGTTTTGAGGAAGAGGTTATGGCGACAAAAGTCATGATGCCCGAAATGGGCGAAGGTGTGATTGAAGGGACGATTTCTCGCTGGCTGAAGCAAGAAGGTGAGAAGGTTGAGCAGTTTGAGCCGATTTTGGAAATTGAGACGGATAAGGTGACGACGGAGGCAACGGCCGAAGTTGGTGGTGTGTTGCTCAAAATTTTGGTGCCGGAAGGGAAAACGGTGCCGGTAGGAACTGTGTTGGCATATATTGGTGAGCCGGGTGAGGCTGTGCCAGAAGATGGTGAAGAAGGTGGGGGGGAAACGGCCGTTCCTCAACCTGCCCCCGAACCATCACCTGCACCGGCCTCACAGCCTACGCCGACACCAGTGGCTGTCGCCCAAAAAGTACCCGGTAGTGATGGTATATCCCAGGTAAAACGACAATACACTGGCCGTATCAGCCCGGTTGTGGCCCGTATTGCGGCTGAGCACAATGTGGATTTAAATCTGGTGCCAGGTACAGGGCGAGACGGCCGTATTACCAAAAAAGACATACTCGCTTACATCGAACAACGGGATGCCCAACGTCAGGCCATGCCCACCCCACCACCTGCACCGACCGCCCCCGCGCCAACACCAACAGCGCCCACGTTCCCAACGCCTGCACCAACACCTGCGCCCGTCGCAACCAGTGGTATTCCTGGTGAGATTATGGCCCTGACCAGTATGCGACGCGCCATTGCCGAGCATATGGTACGCAGCAAACACACCAGCCCACATGTTACCACTGTTTTCGAGGTAGATTTTTCGGCGGTGGCCGCCCATCGGCAAGCACACAAGGCCCAATTTGCCCGTGATGGTGTCAATCTTACCTTCACCGCTTACATTGTGGCTGCTACTGTTCAGGCACTCAAGGCACATCCTATGGTAAACAGCAGCTGGAGCGACGAAGGGATTATTCTCAAGCGTGAGATCAATATCGGCATGGCCACAGCACTGGAAGATGGCCTGATTGTGCCTGTCATCAAAAATGCCGATACCTTGAATCTGTTAGGCATTGCGCGGGCTGTTAACGACCTGGCACATCGTGCCCGCAACAAACAGTTACGACCAGATGAAGTACAGGGTGGCACATTCTCAATTACCAATCATGGCGTATCTGGTAGCCTTTTTGCCACACCTATCATCAACCAGCCTCAATGTGGCATCTTGGGAATAGGTAAAATCGAAAAGCGGGTGAAGGTAATTAACGATGCCATAGCAATACGGCCGTTGGCCTATGTCAGTTTTACTTTTGATCATCGCATTTTGGATGGTGCATCAGCCGATGCATTTGTCAATAGCTTTAAGGATGTGATCGAAAACTGGCATTAATCTTGTTCAACTGCTGGAAAGTGTGATAACTCTGACAAATTTTCCTTTCATTGGCGTGGTTGATGCGGTGCTTATTTGAGGGTGATGCTGCTGAGCAGGAAGGAATCGGCCGTTTCGCCTGCAGGCAGCATCACCGGTAGCCGTTCACCTGTTTCCAGCCAGTAAAGGCCAACTTTTAGCTGGTATGTACCGGCTGGTAAATCGGGGGGGAGCGTAATGGTGTGGGGGTCGGGGATGATTTCGCCGGGCTGCCAGCAGGTGGTAGGCCATTGGTTGTGGCGGGGCATGTTGTCTTGTTGGGCAATGATGTCGCCGTTGGCATTGAGCAGGTGATTAAAAACGGTGTAGGGGCGTTGAATGGGTGTGTTGGCTTGCCAGTAGAGGGTGTAGTGAATGGTGCCACCGGCAGCAACGGCCGTTTCTTCCAGACCG
>RFGV01000518.1 GCA_003696605.1 Chloroflexota bacterium
CCAAATACGACCTTTTTACGCGCCAATTCAAACAAAACCCCCACCCCACCTTCGCCCAAATGCGGCGAGAATGCCCCATCTATGCCCACAAAGACCCGGACGGCCGTACCATTTGGTACATCACCCGCTACGAAGACATCGTCGAAGTGCTAAAAGACAACGACCGATTTGTAAAAGACATTCGCAACACCTGGCCCCCCGAAAAACAAACCCGCCAACACACACCCACCCTACAGCAACTCATTAACCGCAACATGCTCTTCGCCGATCCCCCCGACCACACACGCCTGCGCCATCTCGTCAGCCTGGCCTTCACACCCCGACGGGTAGAAGCTATGCGTCCCCGCATCGAAGCCATTGCCCATGCCTTGCTGGACAAAGTAGCCAACCAACAGCAAATGGAACTGATTGCCGATTTTGCCCTGCCACTCCCCTTCATTGTCATTACCGACATGCTGGGCATTCCGACAGAAGACAGGGAGCAGGTCTCTGTCTGGTCACAGGCGATTATTTCTCCTGGCAGTCGCGGCCTGACTTATGGCGAACGCAAACGACGGGTAAAGGCATTTGTGCAATACCTGCAACAGTTGTTTGCAGATCGTCGCCAGCAGCCTCAGGATGATCTGATTACCGCGCTGGTAGAAGCCGAATCGGAAGGCGACCGGCTGACTGAGGCGGAGCTGTCTAGTATGGTGGCCTTGCTATTGGTAACGGGGTATGAGACGACTGTTAATTTGATTGGTAATGGTACGCTGGCTTTGTTACAACATCCGGCGCAATTGGCAGAAATCCAGGCGAATCCGGAGCTATTACCGGGGGCAGTGGAGGAACTGTTGCGCTTTGATGGGCCAGTGGAAACTTCGACTACGCGCTGGGTCAGGCAGGATTGTACTTTTAAGGGGTATCAGATGCGGCGGGGAGATATTGTGCGGGTGGTGTTGAGTTCTGCAAATCGGGATGAGGCGGTTTTTGAACGGCCGAATGTGTTGGACATTTATCGGCAAGATAACCGGCATTTGGCGTTTGGTCTGGGGATTCATTACTGTTTGGGCGCGCCATTGGCTCGGCTGGAAGGGGTGGTGGCGCTGGGAACGCTTTTCGGCCGTTTTCCAACATTGCGGCTGGCTGTGCCCCCCGAAAAGCTGGTGTGGCGGTCTGGGGTGTTGTTTCGGGGGTTGGAACAGTTGCCGCTGGTCTGGTAGGTGTCAGGAAACGGCCGTTTCCACCAGAAATGCCAGCTCCGTAGCAAATTCAAACCGACGCACTTGCCACCCTCGCCCGGCTATCCATTGCTGAAATTGGGCTTCATAATGCGGCACCATTCCCTTGTTGCGCCCCCCCAAACTACGTGCCGGAAAAGTGATGAGCAAATAGCGGGCGTTGAGTGCATCCAGCAAACGAGTGGCCGCCCCTTTTTCGATTTGCTCCAGCACGGGTAGCGTTTTGAGCAACAGGATGAGATCGGCCGTTTCCACAGGTGGCTCACCTATCAGATCGCGCAATTCGGCACGGCCGTTCCCTCCCGTTCGCCTCAGAAACAGATCCACAAACATCACCAAATCGGCATAAATGTCGCTGGCAATATAAGTCACATCAGGGGACAAAGGCATCCAGGGGCGGGCCAACGGATTAAGACCGCAGGCCAAATCAAGCACACGGTGTACGTCAGGTAAGTCGGCCAGGGTAGTGGTGTAAAACTCGTCCAGGATGGGCAGGCGTTCTCTGGTGGAGGTATGTTGTTGCATCCAACGCCGGCAAAATTGGCGGAGGGTGGTTTCATTGGTAACGGCCGTTTCCAGTTCGGTCAACGCCACCTGATAGTCTGGTTGCGCATCCAGATACGCCCCACCGATCTGGTGCAGCTTATTCTTCGTCGCCTTGACAGCCGCCTTCAAATTCGGCCGTTTGGCCAGCTCTTGCGCCCCAATACGGGCTATCAACATTGGGCTAACATGCCGATACTTGGCAGATTGGGAAACGGCCGAAACCAGCTTCTCCAGTTCCATCATCATACCGTCACCCCCCCTCCCGCAAGCGAGACATCATCTGTGTCATAAACCGCAAATTATGCATGGTAGCCAGCCGGAAATAAAGCGTGTCCCCCAGCTTGTACAGGTGGTGCAAATACCCCAGTGAATATCGGCTACACACCGGACAATCACAATAAGGAGAAATCGGGCGATTGGTTTTGACGTGCTTTTTATCATTTATGTAAACATACTCAAACCAGTCACCTGTGAATTGAGTCTGGTGGGGCGATTGGGTAAAGGCGTACAAACGGCCGTGGCGGGCATCACGGGTAGGCATGGTGCTATCGAAGATGTTATAGCCGAGGCGAGCACAGGCCACAACGTTATCGGGATGGCCAACGCCTAGCGCATGGACGGGGAACTCTGGTGGGACCAGTTCGCGTACATACCCAAGCATGTCTTCCAATAAACGGCCGTCTGCATCGAGCGGCCAGCCACCATACCCATAGCCATCGAACCCGATTTCCAGCAGTTGTTCGGCACATGCCCGGCGCAACGGATGAGAAGCACCGCCCTGAATAACGGCCACGAGAAACGGCCGTTCTGCTGGCGCCAACCCCTTCTCATCCACCAGCTGGTCGAACGTCTCCCGACACCGCCGCGCCCAAGCCACCGTTCGCCGCACCGAAGCCGCCTGCTCTGCTTCTGCATCATCCACATGCGTACAATCATCCAGGCAAATCACCACATCCGAACCGTACGCCAGTTGTAATTGCACACTCTTTTCTGGCGTCAGATTGTATTTGCGGGACTCCACCCGAAATATAGCTCCCTTATCGGAAATGGAGCCGCTTTTGGGATTCTGCCGGATAAGCGAATATACTTGGAATCCGCCGGAGTCGGTAAAAATCGGCCGTGACCACCCAGACATCTGGTGCAAGCCACCCAGGGCCTGAATGGTGGAAGAACCCGGCCGTTGCATCAGGTGAAACACGTTCATTTGCATGGCCTGCACGCCACATCGTTCCAAATCGGCCGCATCAACTGACCGAACGACACCCTGTGTGCCATCTGGCAAAAAAAGCGGCAACTCAATTGAACCGTGTGGCAAGTGTAACTCTTTTATTGTCATACTAGTAAACCTACAGTTTGCTAAAAATAGGGGATAAGCTTCAACGAGAAATCATCTCCGTTCGTCAAGCACCTTTCCAACATATCATAGCCAATGCGGA
>RFGV01000519.1 GCA_003696605.1 Chloroflexota bacterium
GAGCCGATGGATAATTTTCTGAAGATAACATCAAATTAATTTTTCATTTAAACCGGAGAATAATTACATTTGCTCATCCAACCGATTAATAAAATTATCAACAGCTATGAAAACCATGATCCAAAAATTACAAGCCTGTTGTTTTATTTGTTGCATTTGTATTGGCTTACCCTTGTTCTTGCAGGCGCAGGGGGATTCTTGTGTTACAGCCGTACAGATTACCACAAACGGCACCTATACTGCCGATGGACCATCCACCGGTAATGGTTGCCATAACTGCTCAGGAGGGGCAACGAATGCAGACTGGTATTACTTCATCGCCCCCGCCAACGGATTAATCGATATATATTCCTGCAATGACCCGAATAATACCGACACCCGGCTATGGGTTTACAGTGGCTCCTGTGGTGCACTTGTACCTGTGGATTCTTCTGACGATGATTGTGGTCTGCAATCACAGATTATCGGCTTAAGCGTTACTGCCGGCACCACGTATTACTTTGAGTGGGATAACCGCTGGTCTTCATCTTCCTTTGAGTTCGATTTTATTTTCCGTACAACCACGGCAGCCAACGATGTGTGTGGGGATGCCCAGATGCTTCAGTGTAATGATGTCATCGTGGCAAGCACGGATTCAGCTTCAACAGTTGATAACCCCACCATCTTTTGCGGGGTTTCGCTCACAGCTCCGGGCCTCTGGTACCGCATCACCGGCACAGGCGATATATTCACTGTATCAACATGTAGCCCGGTTACAAATTACGACACGAAGATTCACGTATATACGGGCAGTTGTTCCAACCCGCTGTGTGTAGCGGGCGTGGATGATGACGGCACTTGTACCGCTTCAAACCTGCTTTCAACAGTTTCTTTTGCCACCATTCCCGGTGTGGATTATTACATCCTGGTCAGCGGATTCCAGTCGAATACCGGGGTGTTTGAATTGTCGGTTACCTGTGAAACACCCGTGCCTAACGACTCCTGTATCAATGCCTTCACCATCGGGTGTGATACGACAATTACGGATTCAACCACCGTTGCCACGCTTGACAATGCACCCTCGTGTACACCTGCGATAACTGCTCCGGGGGTTTGGTATCATTTTGCCGGAACAGGCGACTTTATTACATTGAGCACCTGTAATCAGGCGGATTTTGACACCAAAATCAGCGTATGGTCAGGAAGTTGCGGCAATCTAACCTGCGTTGGCGGCAATGATGACGGCCAGGGATGTAGTGGATTTACATCGGAGTTTTCATTCCAGTCGCAGGCAGGGGTGGATTATTATATACTGGTACACGCCTTTGGAACACAGACGGGGGTATTCTCCCTGACTTTGAGCTGCAGCCCGGCATGTTCGCCCGTGCCAGCTAACGATGTCTGTGCCAGTGCAGCCCCCTTGGTGCCCGGACAAACCTGTGTGACAGATACCTTTACAAACGAATGCGCTTCGTCAGCCACTACCGCTTCCGCCTGCGATCCGTTTGGTAATATGCAGGATGTCTGGTTCTCACTGAATACCGCTACCATGCCGAACTACACCCTGGTACTCAATACGATCAGTGCCGGCCCGTTGAATCTGGCATTGTGGGACAGCTGTGGCGGTAATGAAATCGGTTGTTTAACAGGTCTTACCTCCGATTCTGTATTCCTTATTGGCCTCGATAGTTTCACAACCTATTATATCGAAATCTGGAATGCAGGGGGCGCAAATGCGGGGACCTTTGAGTTATGCCTTCTGGAAGGACCGCCACCACCACCTAATGACCAATGTTCAGGTGCTGATACGATTACCTGTGGCATGACAGTTTCCGGGTCAACATCGTTTGCCACAGCTGATTTCCCGCCAGCCTGTGCCCCGGGTGTAACCGCGGCAGGTGTTTGGTATTATTTCGAGGGAACAGGGGATCTGATCACTGTCAGCACCTGTAATATC
>RFGV01000520.1 GCA_003696605.1 Chloroflexota bacterium
GCACCAGTACGCCCACTACACCGAAAATGGCACAGCCTATCCGGCAGGCTATACAGAAACCACACGCGGTTGTCTGCATACATGCCATCACTGCCCTATCGTGCCTGTGTATAACGGCCGTTTCTTCATCGTCCCCCCCGAAACCGTCCTCAACGACATCCGCCAACAAGTCAATGCCGGCGCCCACCACATCACCTTCGGCGATCCCGACTTCCTTAATGGCCCTGGCCACGTCCTAAAAATCATTCGCACCATGCACGCCGAATTCCCCCACCTCACCTTCGACTTCACCACCAAAGTCGAAAACCTCCTCAAACACCAGCACCTGCTCCCAGAACTGGTCGAACTCGGCGCGCGATTTGTCATCTCCGCCTTTGAAGCCGTCAACGACCACATCCTCCGGAAACTCAACAAAGGACACACCGTCGCCGACATGGAAACAGTGCTACATCTGGTACGCAAAGCAGGTCTGGCCATCCAGCCCACCTGGGTAGCCTTCACCCCCTGGACCACCCTGGACGATTACCTGTTTATGCTAGAGTGGATTCAACAACACGACCTCATCCCCTATGTACCCGCCGTACAATACGCCGTGCGTCTGCTCGTGCCCCCAGACAGCGCCCTTCTCCACCAACCAGATGTGGCAACATGGCTTGGCCCATTAGATGCCGAAAACTTCACCTATTGTTGGCAACACCCCGACCCGCGCATGGACATACTTCATCAGGCCGTGACCAAAATCGCTGAACAGGCTGGCGATGATACCTTTAAAGCATTCAGCAGCATTGAAAAACTGGCCTATCAATTAGCTGGAAAACAACCACCTGTCTGGACACCCCCCACCATTCCGACACCCCCCCCTCCTCGTTTGACCGAAGACTGGTTCTGCTGAGCGGAGCCAACCGCTGGTCAGGTTGACCGGCTTCTCAAATAAAAACCGCCGCCCAACTTTTCGTAAACCGTTACCTTGTAACCCAAGTTCGGATTTAGCACGCAGATAACGCAGATATTGGTCTGTCAACTATTTAATCTGCGTTTATCGGGCAAATCTGCATCCTGTTTTTTATCTTCGAACTGAGGTTGTGTACTAGTTCTATACAACCTGCCTCTGTCAGTGTCATCGGAAAACAGTAAACGGATTTTGGGGTACATTGGCCTAATCGCCACTTTGCGGCTGAATGGATGACTGATTACGGCCACCCAGACGGAGCAGCCAGCCGCCAATCCGCATAATCAGCCAGATAATCAACGCCAGCAAGAAA
>RFGV01000521.1 GCA_003696605.1 Chloroflexota bacterium
CTCTATTAGTTGTTCCAACCAAGTGAGAAAGCGAACTAAGAACAGAGCCATAAATCACGCTTAAGGATTGAAAGACAATATCTGCTGCCCTGCGCGTCACCATGTAAACGGTCGTCATCTCTGGGCTAGTCAGCATAGTAATAAGAACGGGCTCGGATTGTTGGGAAACGGTGTTGCCCACCGTAGCCATAAACAACGCCGGACTGGTACGCAGATACTCCCGGATGATTGCCCATTCCAGTTTTATTTTGGATCCAAGTGCGCTCACCAGAGAAATGGCATTGAGCAGATTAACGACGAAAATCAGCCCTTCGGCTACCAATGTTCCCGTTGGGATGGCCCACAGGCCAAATCCGTCAACCAACAGCCAAATCGTGACACCTACCCCTAAAATCCGACCGACAATCATTCCAGCAATGGGTACTACAGGGCGAAGTAACGCCTGGCCAATACTTCTCAGGCACTCGTTGAAAATACCAATCGCCATGGCCGCGACTGCAAGCTGAAAACAGGCTTCCAGCAACCCAGCATCCGCATCCTTTACATGCAAGATCTGCGGCAGCCAGAGAGAAATCACCCACCCGATCAGGCCGAGCAACAGGCATATACCAATATAGACAGACATTCCATTGATGAAATAAGCCCCCGCTCGCGCAAGGTCCTGCTTGCCGTATGCATTGGCGATGCGCTGAATCAGCATGCTACTGATGCCGAAATTCACCATCCCCAACATACCCAGCATCCCGCCGGATGCCAGCCACAACCCGTACATGTGCGCACCAATGTAATGCAGATAAAGCGGAATCAGCAGCAGCCCCTGCACTACCGCAATGCCGGTATTGGCATAACCACCAACCGCCTGAATCACCGTTGCCCGCTTACGACTGGGTGCCCGCATCAGGTCTTCTTTTGAATAACCAAAACGACTCATTCAGGCCATCCAGCGCTCATGCCAGGAGGTATAGACATATAGCAACCATATCCGGGTGGAATAAGCATCATGTCCGCTTCGTTTCAACTCCCGGCGAACCATGTCGGGATTCAGCCCTGCAGACTCACACACATCCAGAATCCGGTTTCGCATTTCCTCGCCGAATTCCCCTTGCAGCCAACGACCTACAGGAATGGAAAACCCCTGCTTGGGGCGCTCGATCAGCGCTCGCGGCACATATTTGTACAACACCCTGCGCAACAAATGCTTGCTTCCCAATTTTCCCAAACGCCAATGCA
>RFGV01000046.1 GCA_003696605.1 Chloroflexota bacterium
AGTTCTTATCCCCACCCCCAAAACAAAAACGCCCGTGACAGATAACCATCACGGGCGCAAATTGGCAACAATATCTATTCTATCGAATTGGCTCTTTCTCAATTTCAATCACGCCAATCTCATCCCCCATTGCCTGACATTTAATCGGCGTAATTCGGAACTGATGCCCATTACTCGCCCACGTTGTTGCAGCACGCAACACGCCCACTGCCAGGTAGCACACCGGACTATCCTCTTTGCGTCCTGTGCACATCGGGCATTTGATCAGGTTCCAATACCAGCTCTTCTCATCCTCATCCACCGATACAACCTGATCACTGACTGTGTTAAAGAATTTGGCAAAGAAAGCCAACCCAACGCTAATACGCTTTTCTACTGACCCAATAGCCATTGCCGCCTGAGCAGCTTTGGCAACCGACCCAAAACTTTGCAGACCATCCTTAAACGATTGCTCACCTGCACGTGTGGCAAACACGCGTGCACCCCGATTACCATACATGTCCCAAAATGCTTGCTGTAACCGCCCAACTTTTTCAAATGGAAATTCCTTTTTCATATCATCGGGCGGATAATTGTCAATGTATTCCGACATGCCGGCCAGGTTGAGCAACGCTGCCAAACCTTGCTTGCCTGCAATTTCTTCGGCCGAAGTAAAAATGATTCGCGCCCACTTGTTGGGGTAGTAACGCTCTTCCTTGTTGGTTTCTTCCGAACTCATCTTTTCCTCCAACAGTTCCGTTGCCGATTAAGAATCGTTGACCACCTGGGCGGCCAAATTGTTTTCTGTGTGTTGTCAGATTGTTTTACTACAATGTTACTAACTTTACTGTTATATCCCCCACAGGATTGTCGCCACAATTATAACGGATTGCAAGCAGTTTGCCCTATGGTTAATTATGCACAATTTGTACCAATTGGCACATATTTGGTTCAATGTCTATCTAAATTAACCACAAAAACGCTGAAAACATAGAAGAATGAGCGTTTTTCAGGATTTCTATGTCCTGCAATAGGAACAGGTTTTTACTTTACCTGACCAGTCACAAATCGTAAAGCGGTTTCGGCCAAAACGGCCGCTCCCTGATATAGCACGCGTTCATCAATATCAAAAATATCAGTGTGATGATGACGAGTAATGTTGTCAGGAATTGCTGCGCCTAGCATAAACATTGCCCCTTTGGCTTTTTGAGTCATGTAGGCAAAATCTTCTGCCCCCATGCCAAACTCGGTATCAAGCACGGCCGTTTCCCCCAACAAATCCCGTGCCACATCTCGCATCCAGCCATTCACTGTCGGATCATTATACATAGCCGGATACCCTTTGTGAATCCTCAGTTCATAACTACCACCCAACACCTCACTCAACTTCAGCGCGTTCTCCAACTCCTCCCAAAGCTGCTGTCGCACTTCTTCATCCAATGAACGAATCGTTCCCTGCAAATACACCTCACGCGGGATCACATTCGTCGTTGTGCCGCCACTGATTTGCCCCAGGCTCACCACACAAGAACGCAACGGATTAATACGTCGCGAGGGAATCGCATAAATCGCTGGCAAAATAGAAGCCAACATATGCAACGGATCACGGCCAGTATGAGGATACGCTCCGTGCCCTCCATCCCCTCGCACCCATGCTTCGAACGAATCAACGGCAGCCAGTCCAAATCCATCACAAAAATGAAGTAACCCACTTGGGCGATCTGACGCCACATGTAACGCAATGACAGCATCTACCCCATCTAATGCGCCATCTGCGATCATGGCAGTCGCCCCACTCACCCCATTTTCATCAAACGCTTCTTCAGAAGGCTGAAACAGAAAGCGTACATTACCTCGCCAGCCTCCTGCGCTCAAGCTCTGTTTAAGTAAATGTGCCGCCCCCAACAAAATTGCTGTGTGCGCATCGTGGCCGCAAGCATGCATAACGCCATCGTTTTGGGAGCGATAGGGGACATCGTTCTTTTCATGGATAGGCAAGGCATCCATATCTGCACGGATGGCGATGGTTGGCCCATCTCCCGTGCCAATTTCACCAACAACGCCGGTGCGACCAACACCAGTTTTGACAGGAATACCTATTTCAGTCAGGGTGTCGGCAACCAAAGCGGCTGTACGAAACTCCTGAAAACCAAGTTCGGGGTGGGCGTGAATTTCTCGCCGCAGACGAATCAGTTCGTCTTGCAAGGCTTTGGCTTTTTCGAGCATATGGTTACTCCTATTGGGTGTAATTATTACCTGATGGGTTTACCAGGGGAATTTTGCCACGGGTAGTTGAAGTTTGTCAAAATTGGCAAAGGTCAAATCATTAAAAGGCAAATTGTATTTCAATTTTAACTGGTTGAACAAGGCAAGATAGTTGGCAAGGATACGGTTTTCCCAGTTTAACCCAAGACTGAGAGCACAGGGTTTGAGTTGGGGTTCGGGGCCTTCGAGTTCAACAAAGTGGCCAAAGGGCATCTCGTCCAGTACGATTTCGACATTTTTGAGACGAAACGTTTCGCGATATTTTTCATAAATCTGACAGGGGAAAAAACCGAGACGGGTCAGGATGGCTTCGGCCGTTTTGAAATCGCTGACGGTTATTTCCAGTTCTTCACGTACTTTGGCCTGGCTGGTCACAGCTACAGAAGGGGGAGATTTGTAGGTAAGTGTAACGGCCGTATCTTCCCGCAACCGCAGCAATTCACCCTTTTCCATCAGACGATTTTCGGCCGTATCAAACCGTACATTGCGCTCAAACACCCGCTCCCGCACCAGTTCTCCGCCAGCAGCCATCACCCGCTCCCGCAATTCCGTCAGGTCCTCTACCCAAAACTTAACCTCCACCTCCAACAACTGCCCGCCTGCCATCACCCCTCCTCGTGTGGATCACCAATAATAACCAAAACCTGATTCTTCTCCACACTAGCCCCCTGTTGCGTTTGTACTCGCTTCACCACCCCATCTCGTGGTGCTTTCAGCTCATTCTCCATCTTCATAGATTCCAAAATTACTACCGTATCCCCCTTTTTAACCACATCACCTGCCGCAACAGGCACCTTAATTATAATACCAGGCATAGGAGACTTAATGACAGCCTCACCCGTCACAGAAACGGCCGTTCCCCTCGCCCTAGCCAACCGATACGCCCGCTCATCCTGCACCTGCACCTCATACAACTCCCCCCGCAACAACACCTGCCACAAATCATCCCGCTCCTCAACCACCGCCTCCAACGACCGATGATTCAACAAAAGCGAATACACACTCCCCTCCGGCAACTGTCGAAAATCCACCTCATACCGCTCCCCATTCACCAAAATCTCATACTCATGATTAATCTCAATCGTAAACTCTTTATCCCCAACCATCGCCATATATTTCATAGCCCAACTCCATACACACACATACAATCAAACATACAACTTACCGCCGCAAACGCTCCCAACGACTATACCACTTCCAGTTACTCGTATCCCGCTCCCCAGGAGCCACCACCTGACTCGCTTGCTGACCCTGCCGATGCGCCACCAACGCCGCCAAAATCGCCGCCTCCATCACATCTGCCGGCTCCCTCTCATTCATACTAAACCGCTCCTCAACAAACTTCGTATCAAACTGTCCCGACAAAAAACGATGACTCTCCATCATATGCTGATGAAACGGAATATTCGTCTTTACCCCCATAATCCGATACTCCTCCAATGCCCGCCGCATCCGCAAAATTGCCTCTGCCCGCGTCTCCCCATAACAAATCAACTTACTGATCATCGGATCATAATGCGGCGTCACCTCATACCCCGTAAACACCCCCGTATCCACACGCACCCCCGGACCCGTCGGCAAACGACTCATCGTAATCTGCCCCGTAGAAGGCAAATAATTGTTATACGGATCCTCTGCATTAATACGACACTCAATCGCCCACCCCCGCATCCGGATATCCTCCTGCTGAAACCGCAGTCGTCGTCCCCGTGCAATTCGCAACTGCTCCTGCACAATATCCACCCCCGTCACCAATTCCGTCACCGGATGCTCCACTTGCAAGCGCGTATTCATCTCCAAAAAATAAAAATTCTTATCCTTATCCAACAAAAATTCAATCGTACCCGCATTCACATAATTCACTGCACGCGCCGCCGCCACAGCCACTTCGCCCATACGCCGTCGCAACTCCTCATCCACCACAAACGAAGGCGCTTCCTCAATAAGCTTCTGGTGTCGCCGCTGGAGCGAACACTCCCGCTCACCCAAATAAATAATGTTCCCTTCTGCATCTGCCAACAATTGAATCTCAATATGACGGCCACCCTCTATCATCTTCTCCAGGTACACCGTACCATCCCCAAAAGCAGCCTCCGCCTCACGACGAGCAGCAGCAATTGCACCAGGCAAGGCTTCTGGCTCATAAACAGGGCGCATCCCCTTGCCACCACCACCAGCAGCAGCCTTCACCAACAGTGGATACCCGATTTGGTCAGCGGCTGCCACCAACGCTTCATCATTCAAACCAGGCTCCGTACCTGGCACAACAGGCACACCAGCAGCCTGAACCGTCTGTCGGGCCATCAATTTATCACCCATTACCCGAATTGCATGCACCGGCGGCCCCACAAACACCAGCCCGGCATCTACACATGCCTGAGCAAATTCCGCTCGTTCAGCCAGAAAACCGTAGCCCGGATGCACAGCTTCGGCGCCAGACCGTCGCGCCACATCCAAAATCTTTTCAATTACCAGGTAGCTTTCACGAGCCGGCGCAGGACCAATGTGATACGCTTCATCGGCATAACGTACATGCAAGGCGTTACGGTCCGCATCGGAATAGACAGCCACAGTGCGTATGCCCAATTCATGACAAGCTCTCAAAATGCGGACTGCTATTTCGCCGCGGTTGGCGATCAGTAGTTTGTCGAATTTTTGGGTTAGTAATCCATCTTCTCTCATAGTTGTTTTCGTTCCGTTTCCAATATCAGGTTCTTGATTTGGGTTACTCAGGTTACAGGGGCATGTTGCCATGTTTTTTGGGAGGATTGTGATCTCGTTTGTTCTGAAGCATATTTAATGCGTTGATCAATCGGGGACGGGTTTCATGGGGCTCGATGACGTCGTCTATGTAGCCGCGTTGGGCGGCTGTGTATGGGTTGGCAAATCGCTCCCGATATTCAGCTACCAGTTCGGCTTTGCGGGCTACGGGGTCTTCGGCTGCGGCCAGTTCGCGCCGGAAGATAATGTTTACGGCCCCATCTGGTCCCATGACGGCAATTTCGGCCGTTGGCCAGGCCAGGTTTAGATCGGCGCGGATGTGTTTGCTGTTCATGACACAGTAGGCACCACCATAGGCTTTGCGGGTAACAACGGTAATTTTGGGCACGGTGGCTTCGCAGAAGGCGTAGAGCAATTTTGCGCCGTGTCGAATGATGCCGCCATGTTCCTGATCTACGCCGGGCAAAAAACCGGGGACATCTTCAAAGACGATAAGCGGAATGTTGAAACAATCGCAAAATCGAACAAATCGGGCTGCTTTTTCGCTGGCGTTGATATCCAGGACGCCGGCCAGAACCATTGGCTGGTTGGCAACAATGCCCACACTGTGACCGCCAAGCCGGGCAAAGCCGACAACGATGTTTTGGGCGTAGTGTTCCTGGATTTCATAGAATTCGCCGTCATCTACGATAAGGTGGATAACGTCTTTGATGTCGTAGGGTTTGTTGGGGTTGTCGGGTACGATTTCGTCGAGGGCTGATTCGGTACGTAATGGGTCGTCTTTGGGTTGTTTGAAGGGTGGGTCTTCCATGTTGTTGGAGGGAAGGTAGCTCATAAGTTCGCGGATGAGAAAGAGGCAGTCGGCTTCGGATTCTGCGGCCATGTGGGCAACACCGCTGATGGCGTTGTGGGTCATGGCGCCGCCGAGTTCTTCGAAGGTGACTTCTTCGCCGGTTACTGCCTTGACGACTTCTGGCCCGGTGATGAACATGTGGCTGGTGTTTTTGACCATAAAGATGAAGTCGGTGAGGGCGGGTGAGTAAACTGCACCGCCAGCACATGGCCCCATAATGGCGCTGATCTGGGGGACAACGCCGGAGGCGAGTGTGTTGCGCAGGAAGATGTCGGCGTAACCACCGAGGCTGACGACGCCTTCTTGAATGCGGGCGCCGCCTGAGTCGTTGATGCCGATGATGGGGGCGCCGTTTTTGATGGCCATGTCCATGATTTTGCATATTTTTTCGGCGTGAACTTCGCTGAGGCTGCCGCCAAAGACGGTGAAGTCTTGGCTGAAAATGTACACAAGACGGCCGTTTATGGTTCCCCAGCCTGTGACAACGCTATCGCCCAGTATCTTTTTGCGGTCCATGCCAAAGTTGCTCTCGCGGTGGACGACAAAGGCGTCTATTTCGTGGAAAGAGCCTTTATCTACCAGGAGGTCGATCCGCTCACGGGCTGTCATTTTGCCGGCTTGGCGCTGACGGGCGATGCGGTCGGCGCCGCCGCCTTGCTGGGATAATGCTTTTAGTTTCCGCAATTTTTCGATTTGTGGATTCATAGGCTTTTCTTCTCCGAGATGGGAGATGCTGGATCTCCGGTTTTTTGTTGCTGTTCAATTTGTTTTTGCTGGTGGCGTGTGGATATTTCTTGTCGGTTGAGTACCCAGGTAGTGAAGAGGATGGCGATGAGGTAGCCCAGGTAGTACAGTGGCCGCAGGTGGACAGTGTATTCAGGACGAGTAAAGTAGATGAGTAAGCCAATTCGCCAGATGGCGTAGAGGCTGAGGGTGAGAGGAATGAGTCGCCGCACAAACGGCCGTTTCTGCCGCAGCGCCCATCCCATCCCCAAAAACAAGCCTGCCCAAACGGCCGATACTGCCATTTGTAGCTGTGGCGGTGGTTGTATAGCCAGCGATGTTAACAAATCCTGTTGTCGGTACAGGGCAATTACCCGACCAACATTCCACACCCCTAAAAGAAAAACCCCCCAAAGGACAATAGTTACGGTAAACGGCCGTTTCCTGGGGGGCAAATAATTACTCATGGGCAAATTATAAGGCAAGCAGACAGAGCGGCAAAGTAAAAACCTTTACTCCTTTCCCGTCACCAGCGGTTCACGCACAATCACTCCCCCCACATCCATCTCTTCCCACATTCCGTTCGGCGAATGCTCATTATGCCAACCCATTCCTTGCCGGGCTACCAACAAATTCTCACCTGCCAATCGCATCCAAAACCGATATTCAAAAATTTCATATGGCTGGCTCAAATCAGGCACATCTGTCAAAATTAGCCCTATATTCAACGTTGTGGCATCCGAGAGGGGGGCCAATGCCGAAACCTGCGCCACGTATTCGCCTGCAAACGTGGCGCCGTTGGCTGTAATCCGCCACGTCACCGGGTAAACACGCCCAGGCTCTGAAGCCTCATCCAGCAAATATGCTGCGGCACTGCCATTATTCCAGACAAACGCATACACATATCGGTGACCAGTAACATTTACCAATTGCAGCCGTTCGATTAATTCAGGGCCATTGTGCCAGGCAAACCGTTCCAGCCAGGGATCGTATACGCCCCAATTCATCCGCCAGATTTCTACCAGCCTGGCCCAACTAAATAATGGGCCACGTGTGACAAATTGTAACTTGTCATAATAATAGGCCAGGTTCGGGTCCTGAATCTGATTTTCCCCTGTCGCCAACGTTTCCAGGTAACCAGCGGGGGAACGTCGGCCCAAGTGACCAATCCGCCAGTCAGGGTCAACAGGGGGCAACCGGGCCAGTAAGGGGTCGGCCAGCCCTAACAGATCAACAACATGGACATCGGGACCAACATAGTAGCCATACATACCTACTGACCCTTTTTCTACAACTGCTAGCTGCCGAACACGATCTTTTTGGCCGTCTTCAATCCAGTCGTGACGCGGAAATGGGCGCGTGTGCAGAGCATTGGGTAAGCCGGTTGCCGGCCAGTAGTTGGCTTTTTCATCAGTGATGCCGGCTGTTTCGGGCAAGGAAACGGGTTGCCAGGGGAAACGTAATGGTGACCAGGGGAATAAAAGCGTTGTGGCCAGGAGGAGAGCAGCCAGGCTGTGGCGAAAACCTGGATGTAGGGGAAGGGGCGTAAGGGCAAGGCCAGAAACGGCCGTTACCAGCGGCACCATCAAAAACCGCCCACTCATAAAATCTCCCCCAATCCACCAAATATACACCAGATACAAGATAATGCCTGCCACAAACGGCCGAAACCAGCGCAACCCCCGCCACCCCATCGCCAATACCAACACCAACCCAATCACACTCAATGTGACCGGATCAAACCGCAAACTGTGGACAAAATAGGCCATTCCTTGCGCCAACAACCGCTCCCGCCCTATTAACCCACCATTTAATTTGGCATAAGCTGTGTTGGGGAACGGAAATCCATAATAAAATAGCGAAAATAATTGCCACAATTCAACAGGCAACATACCAGTTAGCACAACCCAAAAACGGCGCGTCCAATCCATCTTGGCTTGCCAGATAGCCCACCCCAATGGCGGCAGAACCAACAATCCCAGGTCTAACCGGTTACATAAAACCAGTGCTGCCACCCATGCCAACCAAAAAAGTGCCTGTCGCGGTTGCCACCGGTAAACGATTACAAAAACAATCAATAGCAAGGCAGAAAGTGGATTTTCCAGGCCAGAGGTAGTGTAATCTACAAATGCTTTGGTTGTGAGCAGAATGAGGCTTGCCAGTACCCAGGCACCTTGAGCTGCACGGCCGTAATAGAGTAACAGGAAAACGGCCGTTATTGCCACGGCCAAACTCACCCCCAAACTGGTAAAGTATATCTCCTGCGTCAAAAAATATGCACCCGAAAGCAGTAACATCCATAACGGATGCGTATATGCCTGTACCCGCTCAGATGGATTCCATGTCAGGCCGTACCCATGCACAAAATTATCCACCGTGCGAAAGGTAATATAGGCATCATCAGATAACCAGGCATTAGCCGTAAAAACCAGTGCCAAAGCCATAACAACCAGAAACAAGCTGACTTGTGGCCATATTTGATGGCTTTTGTACCGAGTTTTATCTTGCATGGGCAGGATAATACTCAGAAAACGGCCGTTTTCCAACCATTTTCACGCCCCATCCCCTTGTATTTTGGCTCTTGTCACCCATAATGGAATCCAGCACAAACCATCTTGTCCATCACATGCACCTGAGGAGGAAAACCATGTACCAACAATACCCTGATCCAGACAAACCACCATCACGCACAAACTGGATGCTCTGGGTATTTATCATTACCACCGGCATCTTTTTCCTGGCCATTTGTGCCATCAGTATATTTTTTATCGTCAACCGATTTCAGGCACGTGTTCAACCTGTCCCCCCTGCCCCTACCCTAATCGTCCCCACTTCCCCCCTCAGCACGCCAGAGATAGCCGCCACCACTCCGCCCCTGGCACCAACACTCACCCTCCCAGCCCCAACCACCAACACCCCCATTCCCATCGGCACAGGCAATGTAGAAGCCATTCATCTATCCTCACCGCCGGTGATAGATGGCGATTTGACAGAATGGACTGATGTCCCCACAACAACATCATCTTATCAAGTGTACGCCCATAGTAGTTGGGACGGCACAAAAGATGTTTCAGCTGCCTGGCAATTGGGCTGGGATGAGGCCAACTTGTATGTAGCTGTCACAGTTACCGATGACACCCATGTACAAACCCAAACTGGAAACCAGATTTTTCGGGGAGATAGCGTGGACATGCAATTCGATACCGATCGTGCTGGTGACTATGGGCCAACGCTTAGTCCGGATGATTTTCAATTGATTCTGTCACCGGGCAACTTTGCTGACTTGCCGCCATCCGCATTTCGCTTTCAAGGAACGGCAAACGGCCGTATCTTGGACGCACCCGGTGGCCATCATGTTACCCTGGCCGCCCGCAAAACCAACACCGGCTACACCATCGAAGCTGCCATTCCCTGGTCAGACCTGAACCTGACACCCCAAAGCGGAATGATTCTCGGCCTGGCACTCAACGTCAACGACAACGACACACCAGGAACGGCCGTTCAAGAACTCATGCTCTCCCACATCCCAACCCGCACCCTCACCGACCCCACCACATGGGGCACACTCACCCTCCGCTAAGCAACAAAAAAGGGGGGCAATCGCCCCCCAACCAACAAACCCGCCTACTGAATCACAGGCAACGGAATCCCATCCACCATCGGCGGCTGCACCTCGCGCGGCTTATGATGCTTCCGCTTCGGCACAGGCGGACACTCCCACGCCTCCTCCGGTGTTTCCCGCCGCAAATCCTTCAACTTGGGCAAAATCCCACAGGCAAAACAATGATGGCGACAATCAATTCGCGTCTCCTGCTGCTGACTCATCAAATAATCCTGCGTCAAAAACTTCTTCGTCACCGCCACATCAATATGCTCCCAGGGGAACACCTCATCAATCCGGCGCCGACGATGCGTGTAAAAATACGGATCCAGCCCCACTTCAGCAAACGCCGCCATCCAGGCATCCTCATTAAACCGCTCCATCCACGCATCAAACTTCGCCCCCTTCTTCCAGGCCAGCGCCACCACCTCCGCCATTCGTCGATCACCCCGACTCAAAAAGCCCTCAAACACCGACTCCTTCGGATCATTCCACCGCAAGCGCAAACCCGGGCCCCGCAACTCCTTCTTCAACAACGCCAGTTTCGCTTCCACCTGCGCCAAATCATCCATCGGCTCCCACTGGAACGGCGTGTGTGGCTTGGGAATAAACGTACTTACCCCCACATTCACACTCGCCTTCTTGCCATGAAATCTCCGCCCCTCAGCCAACACCTGCTTCGAGAGCTCAATAATCGCCTGCACATCCGACATTTCTTCCATCGGATGACCAATCATGAAATACAGCTTAATCGTCCGCCAGTTACGCCTGTAAATTTCCCGTGCCGTTTCCAGCAACTCTTCATGCGTCACATACTTGTTAATAATGTTACGCATTTTCTCTGTGGCAGCTTCTGGCGCCAGTGTAAAACCACCCCGTTTGCTATCACCAAGGTTATCCATCAACTGTGTAGATACCGTCTCTATTCGCAACGAAGGCAATGAAATATTCAACCCCAAATGCCCAAATCGCTCCCCTATTTTCTGGGTCAACTCCAACACATGGGTGTAATCACTGGATGAAAGTGATAACAAAGCGATTTCCTCATAGCCTGTTTTTTCCAAAATCTGTTCCATTGCGTCCAAGATTTCTGCTACAGGCCGCTCCCGCACCGGCCGAGTCACCATGCCGGCGTGACAAAAACGACAACCACGGGTACACCCACGCATAATTTCAATGGGAGCACGATTGTGTACCGTTTCTACAAAAGGAATAATGAAATCTGTAACGGGTGGCGGCAAAACCGGCACAATGGTTTTGAGCACTTTGGGCGGTGCTTCGGGTACATTTGGTGTAATTGCCTGCACCGTCCCATCATCATGATAGGTGACATCATAAAAGCGAGGGACATAACAACCTTCAATTTGAGCAATATAGCGCAACTGGGTTTCTCGATCCAGATGGCGCGCAGCTCTCATCACACCAATAATCTTGAGAATTGCTTCTTCACCCTCGCCAATCACAAATACATCAATAAACGGCGCCATTGGTTCCGGGTTGTAGCAGGCATGTCCACCAGCAACAACCAAAGGATAGCTGGCATCTCGATCTTCGGCGCGTATGGGCATGCCAGCCAAATCAATCAGGTTAAGGGCGTTTGTGTATAGCTGCTCATATGGCAAACTAATGCCCAATAGGTCAAAGTCGCGAATAGGGTGTTTGGTCTCCAGGGAAAAGAGCGGGATGTTGTTTCCCCGCATGATTTCTTCCATATCTACCCAGGGGCAATAGACACGTTCAGCCAGCAAATTGCGGTGTTTGTTGATGATGTCATACAGGATCATCAACCCCAGATTGGACATGCCCAGGTCGTAAATGTCGGGAAATGCCAGGGCAACTTTGAAGTCTATTTCGTCCCAGTTTTTGACAACCTGGTTGTATTCTCCGCCCGTGTAACGTGCTGGCTTGCTTACACGGGGCAAGATGCGTTCTAACATTACCTCGATTTGTTCGGGTGTCATTCCCATAACAATATTACCTGCTTTTTAGTTTTTGTTATTTTGATGATACAAATCTGAAATTTTATTATACCAGAAACGGCCGTTTTTTACCGCATTACCTTCCCGCCATCAACCGTCACCGTACTCCCCGTCATATAACTACTCGCCTCCGAACAAAGAAACAACACCACATTCGCCACCTCTTCCGGCTCCCCTAACCGCTCCATTGGAATCTCCCGCATCCACTTCGCCATCATCTCCGGATTCTGGCGGGCTTTTTCCGTCATCGGCGTAATAAAAACACCCGGCACAATTGTATTCACCCGAATACCATACTGGGCAAACTCGCGGGCACACTCCCGGGCAAACCCAACCATTCCCGCCTTGGAAGCACAATACGCAGCCCGATGCATAAGCGGAATCTCCACACCAGCTATCGAACTGATGTTGACAATCACACCACCCCGCTCCTTGTTCTCCTCTGCCATCACCCGCCCACAGAGCTGGCTCATCAAAAACACCCCTTTCAGATTCACATCAATACACCGCTGCCACTCCCACTCATCCATCTTCAAAATGGAAGACACCGGCTCAATACCAGCATTATTTACCAAAATATCCAACTGTCCCCATTGAGCACGTGTTGTTTCCACCAGGCCGACACATTGAAACTTATTAGACACATCAGCCACCACAGCAATCGCTTCTCCGCCAGATGCCCGAATTTCGCCAGCCACACGTTCAGCTCGATCCGGATTAATATCATTAACCGCAACACGTGCACCTGCTGCTGCCAGCTTCTTGGCAATTGCTTCACCCAGCCCTTGACCAGCACCGGTTACAATCGCCACCTTATTTTCCAGTCGCAATTCCATGACTTTATACCTCCACAAACGTCAGTAATGTGGTTCTTTTATCTTCCAGAAGTTGCAAGTATAGCAGGGAATTTTGTATGCGGTATCGAAACAGGCATTCACCGCCTATTTGCTTTTCCAGCGGCTGGCGGAGAAATGATGTCTTTCCATTTTTTATTTTTTTTGCAAGCGCCCCAAAAGAGATTGGGCACGTACAATTCGGTCTAATTGCCGACGCGTGTAAGGTGGTTTGTGGCCATCTATGTAGGTCTGGCAGGGAAGTTCAAGCAGAGATTGTAACATGGCAAAATCAATGGTGGCTGCATCTTCTGCGGAGAGGCCAGGATAGTAACAATCGCCTAAAAATGCAATGCCTGCTTCTACCAGATGGACGATGATGGAGTCGGCTGCGTGCCGGCCACCAACATGCTGTAGCTGAATGGTGGTGGTGCGGTCAAGGGTGAGGGTGGTGGTGGAGTCAAAGGTGTGGGTTGGAAGGATGATGTGGAAATTTTGCCAGTCTTCTGAAGTATAGGCGAGTTTGAGGTTGGGGTTTTGTTCGATTTTGTCGCGCAAGATGGCTGGTGTCCATGTTTGTTGGCTCATGGTCTGGAGGTACATCCGGCATTGGGTGTGGGCAACGGCCGTTATTTCTTCGGGATACCCATATGCACCAAACACGTGGTCCCAATGGTGGTGCGTGTAAATGATACGTTTCACCGGTGGGGCGCCCATTTCCGCTAATGTGGTGGACACCTGTCGGGCAATGCCTGGCCCATGTCCGGCATCTACCAGCACAGTTTCCTGTTGGCCAATAATCACGCCCATATTGGGCTGAACAATATTCACATCTGGATCACTTGGCCATAACCAAACGTTATCTGCGAGGTGGCGGAGTGGCATCAGTAGCAATTCCCCTGGTTTACTCTGGTTTTTGGCCTGTGTGGATGGCAATCGTGCCAAACATGAACAGCCGGTATTCCACATTTACAAGGCCAGTCTGACGCATGATTTCGGCCAATGTGTCAGGGTCTTTGAACTGTTGGGTGCTGTCTGGCAGATACCGGTAGGCGTCTCCATTGCCAGTGATCAGGCGACCTAATGCAGGGATGACGTAATTAAGGTGAAAGCGAATGAACGGCCGTAACCAGTTATCCTTTGGCGGACTAGACTCCAACACAACAATTCGTCCTCCCGGTTTCGTCACCCGCATTTGCTCCCGAAACGCTCCCGGCACATCAATGACATTACGCATCAGAAAACCGGAAGTCACAGCGTCAAAGCAATTATCTGGAAATGGAAGTGCCAATGTATCGGCACCTACCCACAAAATTTGTTGGCGTTCTGGGCGACGCTTGCCTACTTGCATCATCTCAATGGTAAAATCCCCGCCAACGGCCGTTATACCTGGGTGTTGTTTTAATCCCTCGTAGGCAATATCCCCTGTCCCGGTGGCAATATCCAACAAACGGCCGTTTTCTGGCAGCCGTGCCTGAGCAATCACATATCGCCGCCAACGCACATCCTGGCCGGCCGTCATCAACCGATTCATCAAGTCATACCGGCCAGCAATGCGGGCAAACATATTCTGAACATACCGCGCCCGTGCTTCCCCTTGCAAATGTGCCATTATTCGGCTGACTCCTCCTCGTGTGAATTCTCCTGACCGTTATTACTCTCATCCGAAACGGCCGTTTCCTCCCCCTCCGGTGGCAACAACACCTCCCGCGCCTTACTCGTCCCCGTAGGCGGGCCAATAATCCCCATCTCCTCCATCGCATCAATCATCCGTGCCGCTCGCGTGTAGCCAATACGAAAACGCCGTTGCAACATAGATGTAGATGCCTTCCTCACCTTACGCACCAGAGCAATCGCCTCCGGCATCAACTCATCCTCATACTGGCTCTTCTCCGCCGCTTCTTGCAACGCCTCCCAAAGTGGCTGCTGAAACACCCCACTTGAAGAACGTTCTGGCGTCGGCGCATCCACATCAGCCGGCATCTTCTCCACTTCAGATTCGACAGACTCCGACTTCATACGAATCTGCGGCTTTGGCACAGGCTGCGTTGGCGCATCCGCTTCTGAAGAAGTCGCAACAGGCATTGTCTTGGCCGCCGTTGCCGAACGAGTCGTTGCCACTTGCGTGACTGGCTGCGACGAAGTACCTGCATCTGATTTAGGCACAGCATCTTCGGCCGTAATACGATTAAAGCGGCGAGCCGTCTGCCAATAGGCAATCAACCGTTGCAACTCCCGGTCACTCACAAAACAACCCTGCAACCGCACCGGTGCCGCCGCATCTGGACTCTGGAACAGCATGTCCCCTTGCCCCAACAACCGTTCTGCACCAGTCGTATCCAAAATAACCCGGCTATCGGTACTGGAAGCCACAGCAAAAGCGATCCGTGCCGGAAAATTAGCCTTGATCAGACCAGTAACGACATCAACAGACGGCCGTTGTGTAGCAATAACCATATGAATCCCCGTAGCCCGGGCCATTTGTGCCAGACGGGTAATTCCCCGCTCCGTCTCCTCTGGCGAAAGCATCATCAAATCAGCCAACTCATCTATAACAATCACAATATAAGGCAGCTTATCCGCATCACTACGACGCGCCACCTTCTTGTTATAATCTGTAATATTCCGCGCACCCACTTCCGCAAACATTCGATACCGGTTATCCATCTCCCGCATGGCCCATTGCAACGTGCCAATCACCTTTTCCATATCCACTACCACCGGCGCGGCCAGGTGCGGAATCCCATTATAGCCAGTCAACTCCACTCGCTTGGGGTCAACCATCACCAGCTTTAGATCATCCGGTGTGTTTTGCAACAGCAAGCAGGCAATAATGCCATTTACGCAAACTGACTTACCAGAGCCAGTCGTACCCGCGATAAGTAAATGGGGCATGGCTGCCAGATCGGCCGCAACTGGTTGCCCGGCCACATCCTGCCCCAGACCAATGCGCAGTGGTGATTTGATCTTCTGGAATTCGGGAGATTCCATCACATCGCGCAAGGAAACAAGGGCTTTGCTGGTATTGGGGATTTCGATGCCAATATACCCTTTGCCGGGCACAGGGGCCTGAATACGAATAGAGCGAGCAGCCAAAGCCAGAGCCAGGTCGTCGGCAAGGCTGGCAATTTTGCCTACTTTGACTTTGGTACGCTTGCCACTCCGGGTTTCAATGAAGCTGGGCTCTACCCCAAACTGGGTAATGGTTGGCCCCTGGTTGATTTCTACAACTGTGGCGGGGGCGCCGAAGCTTTCCAGGGTGTGTTCAATGATTTCAACCTGTTCTCGAATGGTAGCACTGCTTACGTCTTGGTCGCTGCCTGGCTCTAAAATGTCGGTGATGGGAGGCAGTTTCCAGTTGTGTGTACCTCGGCTTAAGTTGCCCAGGAAAACAGGGGTGGGAATGGTGGGGGTTTCTTCGGGTTGTGGTTTTTCTGGTTTGGGTTTCCGGCGGGATGTGGGCTTGGGCGTTGGTTCGGATTTGACGGGTGCTGGTTCAGGCTTGGGGGTTGGTGTGTCTTCAGCAATAACGGGAAGGGGTGGTTGGGATGGGGAGTCGGGTTGGCGATTGCGGCCGGGATTGATGGGGATTTCCCGTTTGGTGTTGGCGCGGGAAATGGCAACGGCCGTTTTGCCTGCCGGTTTTGGTCTGCGGGTTAGCAAGTCTCGTAACCATTGCCCTAATTGTGCCCGCGACACACCAGAAACCAATATGAGTGCTATCAGGCTTGTGAAAGTGAGGGTAAGAACAGCCCCCAGACGACCAACGGCCGTTTCCAACACAACAGCCAACAAACCACCCAGATACCCGCCCCCACTGCCTGCTTGCGCCACTGCCCATACATCCAGCCATCTTGTGGGCTGTAAAATAACCAGACTAAATGACGCCAATGCTTCTACTGCCAGGAACAACAGCCCGCCTCCCAGTAACCGATAAACCGGTAACTGCGGCGGCTGATCCATTCCCCACAACACGGCATAAAGGCCAATCATTCCCAAAATCACCGGCATCAGCACCCCACCCCACCCAAACGTACGCCAGAGCAAGTCAGAAAGTGCTTGCGTGAGTACAGCTTGTGTGGGAGAAAGCAAGCTCAAAGTCAAAATAGCGGTGATAAAGATGGTAACAATCCCGCTCAGGAGTGCTTTTTGCTGCAAGCTCAGCCGCCAATCTCTCTTAGGTGTCGTTTTGCGGCTGCGTTTGCTTTTCTGCGAACGGCTTTTGCTGGCCGTGGAACGTCGGGATTTTGTCCCACCGCGCGTTGGCTTACGCCGTGCTGTTGCTTTTCGTTTGGTTGATTTTCTGGTTGATGTTGTTTTTTTCTTGGTCATCGCTCAAATGTTCCTGTTTGGACATTATAACATGGATGCGGGCAGAGGACAGTCGGTGTGGTATGATATGGGGCTATTATGAGTTTTAATACAGGCAGGCAAATTGTATGAGAGCATATAATCAGGATGGGATTCCATATTTTCAGTTTGAGCATTTTCCGGAAAACGGCCGTTTGCAACACGCCATCTTCACCCGTCAGGGGGGTGTCAGTCCGGCACCTTTCGACTCTCTGAACCTGAGTCTTTCTGTGCCAGACACAAAGGAAAATGTGTATAAAAATCGGCGGCTGGCTTACCAATTGTTTGATCGTCGTTCGGAGACTGTTGTCCATGCACATCTGGTACACGGAACGGCCGTTGCCCGCGTCACCCATGCACAAAACGGCACCTGGGTACACCACGTAGATGGCCTGATCACCGACGAACCAGGCTGCGCCCTCGTCATGAACTACGCCGACTGCACCCCCATTTTTCTATACGATCCCATTCATCACGCCATCGGGTTAGGCCACGCTGGTTGGCAAGGCGCCGTCCAAAACCTGCCCGGGGCATTGGTACAGGCCATGCACGCAGCATTTGGCAGCCAGCCAGCCGACTTACTGGCTGGCATTGGGCCAACAATTGGGGCATGCTGTTACGAAGTCGGTGAACCGGTTATCAGTGCCGTGCAAAACGCCTTTCCGGACGCATGGGAGACCCTTCTGGTAACCCCCAAAAAGCCCAGACCCTTTTCTCTGGGAGGTCGCCCCCACTTTGACCTGCCCGAAGCCAATCGCCTGAATCTGCTTCGAGCCGGTATTCCTGAATCTCACATTCACGATACCGGTTTTTGCACAGCTTGCCGCACCGACCTGTTTTATTCGCATCGGGCAGAACGTGGAAAAACCGGACGCTTTGGGACGATTCTTATGTTGGGCAAATAAACGTTTCTCCCCTTGACCAAACTGACAGGAATTGTTAATCTGGTTCCGTGTTCAAAACTGGTAGTCTTTGCAATTTTGTACCTCGTTTTCCCACCATTGGCTGGTTTGGGCTAATTTTCGGTTTGCTGTGGGGCGTGGCTTGCCAAACTGTTACGCCAACTGTGCCTTCATCTACCACCTTGCCCACAGTAACTATCGAGACGCCTGTGGCCACTGTGGCTTCACCGGTGGCCACTATGCCGTCGGCACAGGTTACTGCCCCGCCAGAAACGGCCGATTCCATCCGCGAGCTCACCATCCTCTACACCAACGATGAACACGGCTGGCTGGCCGGTATGCGCCCAGAACAAAGTGCGGCTCACCTGGTTGGTCTATGGCAGGCAGAACATGGTTACGAACCTGATGGCGCCTTCCTGCTCATAAGTGGTGGCGATATGTGGACTGGTCCAGCCATTTCCACATGGTTTCAGGGAGAAAGCATGGCCGACATCATGAATGCTATGGGCTATGCCGCGGCTGCTGTGGGCAACCATGAGTTTGATTTTGGGCTAGATACACTCCGCTTGCGGGCAGAACAATCCCATTTTCCCTTTTTGAGTGCAAACATTCGGTATCGATCCGACAACAGTTCTCCCACTGACGTGGGTATTTTGCCTTTTACCATCACTACGGTGAACGACATCCAGGTCGGTCTTATTGGGCTGACAACTGTAAGAACCCCCACGACAACCAATCCGAACAATGTCGCGGATTTTGTATTCCTGGATTACGAAACAGCATTGCGAGAGGTTGTGCCCCAAGTGCGGGCTGCCGGTGCAGAGATGATTGTTGTGCCGGCGCACATTTGTCAGTCGGAGATGATGGCGCTGGCCGAAGCCGTGGCGGATTTGGGGATTAGTCTGTTGGGGGGTGGTCATTGTAACGAGCTGTTTGCTACTGAGCGCAATGGTATGGTGTTGCTGGAAGGGGGGTTTCATTTGACGAGTTATGCGTATGCCACGTTCCAGTTTGATACTGACGCAGATCGGGTGGTGGAAGTGAGGTATGGTACAGGGGAAAATGTGGGCGGAACGGCCGTTCCCCACCTGGCCACACTCATTCAACAATGGCAAACCCAGGCCAATGCAGAACTCAACCAAATCATCGGCTTTACAACAAACGGCATCCCCCGCCGCAGCATCGCCATGCAAGCCCTTATCACCCATGCGTGGCTAAGCGCCTATCCTACGGCCAATGTTGCCATTACCAATCTGGGCGGAATGCGCGCTTCTATCCCCCCAGGCGATATTACACTGGCCGATATCATTGGGGTCATGCCCTTTGACAATGTCATTGTCGAAGTTCGCCTCACTGGTGAACAACTGATTCAAACACTGGATTTTGCCAATGGGCAGGCAGCCATTGGTGGCGCACGGCGGGTTGGTGGCGAATGGATACTTACCAGTAACAATGAACCAATTCGTCGTGACGGGATGTATAGCTTGCTGGTAAATGATTTTATGTATGCTGGGGGAGATGGTTATGGTTTTCTGGCCGAATTCAATCCGGATGGGTACAACACAGCCATAGATTGGCGACAACCGGTTATTGACTGGATTGAAGCACAGGCATCTTCGCCAGAACGGCCGCTTGATGCCACAATTGAAGCATTAACACCTTGAATTCAAAAGGAGACGGCATGGGTGCGCTCAATCCCATCAATGAAAATATCTCTTTTTTCATTCTCTCTGCGCCCGCAGCGTCTCCACAGTTAATCTATTTTCGAAGGAGAAGATGATGGAGGAACAAACAAACCCGTCTGAAGAATGGCGCAAGTTTGGCATTCTGGTCGCAATCATGTTGGGGACGGTGCTAGTCGTGGCGTTAATACGGCCGTTTGTTTTCGGTCGAGTCGTGCCAGCCATCATGGGCGAAGGATTAACCACAGCCCCTCTAACAATAGACGCAACCGTACCCAAGCCAGAACCAACCGCCCCCCCTGCAACTGAAGCAGAAACAGAAACGGCCGTGCCAGAAACGGCCGAAAACGAATCCCCCGACACCCCCGCCAGCCCCGAAGAATTCCCCAC
>RFGV01000522.1 GCA_003696605.1 Chloroflexota bacterium
CGAAATCCCGCCCCTTTTAACTCAATAATGGCGATAAAGTCGAACCAAACGAAACAGGTCGAGAGCAAGCGGCGCACAGGCAGGCCAAATGTTGGTTAAGCTTCTCGCCGGGGATACTTTTCCACCTTGACAACAGTGACAATAGTATAAAAAAGTTGTTGTTGGATGCGCAAGGGTTAAGTGGATGTAACAGTGTTGGCGTTGGAGGGATCTGGTTGTAATCGTGATGTGATGGCCTGGTGAGGAGGTGTTAAGGATGAGGGTGTCGGCAAGGAGGAGGCAAACCAGGGTGGCAGGGAGGCAATGCAAGGAAAGCCGAGCAAATTCGCATCGCCTTGGCAAATCCGGACACGCCTCCCCTCATATCCACGTCCCCTTTCAGGCCTGTGTCAGCATAGTGTGAAATATCTGGTTAAATTGGGCCGGTTTTTCCAGAAAAACAGAATGTCCTGCATCTGCAATTACTACTTCCTCATATGCTCCCCCATTCGCCTTGTACTGGTTTAGCACAGCCCGAATTTGGTCTAGCATTGGTTGTGGTGGACATTCTTCGGCACCTGGCCAGCCTGGTACAAATCCCATTGCCCCTAACGCTGCAATATCCCACATAGCATTGTTTGAAATCACCAGATCATCTGCGCCCCGTACCCATAACACGGGGGGTTTTGGGGCAATGTTTGCAAAACCACTGGCGTCAAAATACTTGCGGGTAAAAGCGTTTGCTACTCCTTTTGTCCCCGGTGCAGCTCCCGGCCAGTGTGGAGATGGTACAAAATCACCCGGATACCAGTCTTCGCCTACACGCATAGATAACATAGAGCTGAGCAAATCTTCCTCCCGCTCTGGAATAAACGGAGGCTTGACATAAAATTGGCGGAACACATTACGGGGTGACATGGGATTTTCTAATCCACGATCGCCGGCAGCCAACAATTTGACAAAATCGGGATTTACGGCCGCTGCACCTGCCGGCGCACCATCTTCATAACAGGGCGTACCGTTTTCGTCTTTGCTACCACCATACCCGTAGGGAGACATTGGTGAGACCAATGTGATAGAAAGCAGATCGGCAGCATGAGCCATCGCATATTTCATGACAATGCCACCTCCCATGCTGTGCCCCACAATGTGATAGCGCGACAATTCTAATGTTTCTACCAGTGAATGAATGTCTGCTACCATGTCGCTCAGACCTAAAGTGGCATCGATGGGAAGAGGCTCGGTATCACCATAGCCTCGCATGTCGGGAGCAATACCCCAAAAGCCGTCAGGTAAGGCCAGCATGGTTTCTTCCCAGAAGGTGGCTGAAGAGCCATTGCCATGAATGAACAGCACCGGGATACCATCGTCCGAACCACTGGTTAATATATGCATTTTTAGCCGATTCGTCTGAATCATTTGTGATTGAATGCCGGGTAAAACGGGAATTGAAGACATGTTTTCCTCCGAAATACAAAAATAGTGTTACAAATGACTTTTAATAAGTTAGCTGGTTTCCTTATGTTTGGTAGATGAGGGTGGATGACTACTCTGGACGAAAGTGTCTTTATTTGTTTTGGGACGTTGAAATAAGGTGATCCAGCCATTTCTGGTGTGCAGGTTTTTGCTTAGCCAGGTGCCAACAATGCCATGTGGGAATGCCATGACGCTGAGGATGAAAATGATCCCCAGAATCAGTGTCCAATGATCGCCAATGTTGAGGGAGAGGGTGCCGATTGTAATGATACTGTCGCGTAATAGTTGTTCTGTCAGGCGTAGCATAAATGCGCCGATGACTGGCCCGGAAAATGTGGCTACGCCGCCTACAATGCTCATAAGCAGGGGATTCATGGTGAAGTCGAGACCCAATACATTTGGGCTGGCACCTTTAAGTGCCAAGCCGCGTAATATACCGGCCATGGTGGCCATTATTCCGGCCAGGACAATGGCTAGTAATTTGAAGTGAAATGTGTTGTAGCCGATCATTTGGGCACGTTCTTCGTTGTCTCGTAGTGCGCTTAGGACGCTGCCGGTGGGGGAGTGCATGAGTCGGTAGATGGTGATGAATGCCAGTGTCAGGAAGGTTAGGGTAAGGTAGTAGAAGAAGAGTCTGTTTTTGGTCATGTTGAGCCAGTCGGGTACGGTGAAGGTGAAGCCATCTTCTGCGCCGGTGATATTGACCATGATACGGTTACCGGCGAGTAGGAAGAAGACTTCGGCGAAGGCGAGGGTGAATAGGGCGAAGTAGAGTCCTTTGATGCGTAAACCGACAAAGCCTTTGATGAGTGCGATGAGGATACCTAACAGTAGGGAGGCGAGGATGGCCAGCCACCAGGGCCATTCGAGGTGTTTCATGAATAGGCCAACGGCGTATGCGCCTGTGCCGAAGAAGGCGGCGTGACCGAATGAGACGACGCCAGTGAAACCGAACATCAGGTTGTAGCTGAGGGCGAGGATGGCCAGGATGAAGACGTCTATGTAGATGGATTGCCAGAAGAAGGCTTTGCCGCGTGTGCAGGGGGAGGAGTTGGTTTGCCAGGCGATGATGAAGGGGATGGCAATGAGGAGGGCGAGGGTGAAGAGGTACCAGCCGTGTTGGTGAAAAACGGCCGTTTTTCCCCCTGGTTCTCCCTGTTTTAGCCACGCCCACAGCACAACGATCAGCAAAACAGCCAACTCAATTAACAGAATCGAAGTAACCGGTGAGATCCCTTTTACGCAATAAATAGATTCTGCTGCACTGTGAACCCGTGCCAGCCCACTTGTCTCCGGCTGGGGAGTCCCGGTAAAGGCCGCATAGCTATACGGCACAAGCACAAACAGAATCATTGTCAGCAAGCCGGGCCACAAACTGGCTCTTGTCGTTGTATTTGTCTGTTGGGGCATCACTTATTCCCTCCCAAAAAGGCCAGTAGGCCGAACCAGCAGAACGATGACCATAAACACCAGTGCAGAGACGCTGGCCAAAATGGGAGTGTTGAAATACTGAAGCGAGAGTTGTTCGGCCGTGGCACGTGTGAGTCCAACCAGGATGCTGGCGATGGCTGTGCCTTCATAACTGCTCATGCCGCCAATAACAATCACGATGATGGCTGTGAGTAGAAATTGAGTGCCCATTGTCGGGTAAGCACCCAAAAAAGGGGCCGCTGTCATCCCGCCCAGGGCAGCCACGGCCGTTCCCAGCACAAACACCAGTGTAAACACCCGCCGCACATTAATTCCTAACGCCTCTACCATTTCACTGTCTTGCACACCTGCCCGAATGATAATCCCCAGTCGGGTTCGTTGCAGCAGCAGCGAAACAGATACCATCAATAAAAACCCGACCACAATAATAAACAGCCGGTACGTTTCGAACTGCGCACCAAACACCCCAAACGTTGTATCAAGAGCAGCTGGTGGCTCAATGGGAATAAGTCCTGCCGGGCCGTAAATTTCGCGCACAATTTCTTCGATGGCGGTGGCCAGCCCCAGCGTAAGCACGATCTGGAAAATGGGACGAACGTATAACGGCCGTAACAAGGCAATCTCTACCACCCCTCCCAACAAGCCCCCAGCCAGCGTCGCCCCAACCAATGCTGCAACAAACCGCACAGTAGTTGGTGTGCCCTCTGGTAACGCCCCATAAATGGCAAACCCGGCATATGCTCCCAGCATAAAGAAAGACCCTTGGGCCAAATTCAGCACATCAAGCAGGCCAAACACAATAGACATGCCCGCCGCTACCAGAAAAAACAACATGCCCTGATATAAGCCAGACAGCAATACAACCGCCACAGTGCCCACTGGAAAAAACAACAGATTGATAACCAGTAAACCGACTACGAACAGGGCAGAAATCAACAAAGATTGGCGCAACGCGCCCGTGCGTAAAGCTGGAGATGAGTCGAATGTCGTTGTCATAAGCCTTCCTCAAAACAGGCGCGTTCAGGCCGCGCCCAAATACCGATTGACAAGCTCTGGATTGGAAACCAGTTCGGACATACGGCCGTTTTGCACAGAACGGCCGTCTTCAATAATGACATACTGATCAGCCAGATGGCTGGCAACATAAAAATTCTGTTCCACCAACAACACCGTTGTCCGATCACTCAAACTGCGAATTGCCGCCATCATCTGTTCCACAATAACCGGAGCCAACCCCTCACTTGGTTCATCAATCAACAACAGGCTATTATCTGGCACCAATGCCCGCGCCACAGCCAGCATTTGCTGTTGCCCTCCAGAAAGTTGCCCTCCCGGCCAGTGATAAAGCCGTTGCAAATCAGGAAAAATCTCAAAAATCAAATCTAATTTACGAGCCAACTCGCCAGGTTTACGTTCGGCCAGGCGGAGATTTTCGGCCACAGTAAGCTGTCGAAAGATAGCCCGATAATCTGGTACATAACCAATACCAAGTTGCGCAATGTGAAACGGCCGTTTTCCCTGAATCTCCTGCCCCCGAAACACAATCCGTCCCTCACGAGGCGGAGTCAGCCCCATAATACTCCGCAACGTCGTCGTCTTCCCCGCCCCATTCCGCCCCAACAACACCGTAATACTCTTCTCCGGCACCTCCAACGACACCCCCTCCAAAATATGATACTGGCCAATAAACGTGTGAACATTCTCCAACTGCAAAACAATACCCATAACCCACCCACCTACTGCTCCGCATCCATATACATTGTCCCCAAATAAGCCGCCTGCACCGCTTCATCACGAGCAATCTCCTGAGGCGACCCCTCCGCCAGCAACTTCCCCTGATGCATCACCGAAATCCGATCAGACAAAGACATCACAATATTCATATTATGCTCCACCAACACCACCGTCTTATTACCAGCCTTTCGCATCCGATCCACCAACGCCATAAACCCCGGCACCAACTCTGAAGCCAATCCCGCCGTCGGTTCATCCAGCAGCCAGATATCCAGGTCTTGTGCTAGCAAAATAGCCAACTCCAACCGGCGCTTATCCCCATGAGATAACTGTTGCGCCGGAACATGCGCCAGCTCCAGCAATTCTGTCTCTGCCAGGGCAGCATAAGCCTTTTCCACATAGTGCGGCAAGCGAGTCACAGGCGTAAACAACCGAAAATTATCCCGCCCCAATGCCTGTGCTGCCAGCCGTACATTCTCAAAAACAGAAAGCGTGGGGAAAATATTGGTAATCTGAAAAGAACGGCCGACACCCAAATGCGCCAACCGGTAAGGTGGCAATCCCGTAATATCCTGCCCATGCAACAAAATCTGCCCCCTTGTAGGAGACAACACCCCACACAGCAAATTAAACAACGTCGTCTTGCCCGCCCCATTCGGACCAATAATCGAGTGCAAATCCCCTTCGTGAATCCGCAAATCTATCCCGTCAACTGCTTTCAGCCCGCCAAAATAGCGAGACAACCCGCGCGTTTCCAGCACAACCCGTTTCTCTTCCATACAGGCACACCTGATATATCGAAACGTGATGCGCGATCTTTGCTCAAACCGCGCACCACGTTTCCCAACCCTTCACTGATGACTAAACTATCAATCCCCCATATTAATTACAATTGGGAGCTGTACATGGTGGTGCACTGGCTTCACCTGACACCTCTTCCACCAGTTCAAAGTATCGCTGATCTGGATCATCCACGCTCACCAGCCGCACAATATAAAGAGGAGCCAGCGCCTGATGATCTTCTGCCCGAATCGTATAAGTGCCCTTGGGACCATCAAACGACATCCCTTCCAGCACGGGCGTCATTGCCTCTGGTGATGTATCTCCGCCAGTAGCTTCCAGCGCCGCCACAATAGCCTGAGCCGTGGCAAACCCGCACTCGCTAAACAAGTCTGGATTTTCACCATACTTCTCGTTGTGATGTTCAACCAGCCAGTCATTTATTTCTGTGTCGGGCAAAGTATAGTGATAGACGATCAACCCAATCGCGCCAATGTTGCCCGGGTCTAGCAGGGCTACCAAATCGTTGGACGAGAAACCGGTAATAATGGGGATGTTACCGATTACGCCCTGACTGGTGAGTTGCTCATACAAAACCACACCGCTGGTGTTGCTTGCCCAAACCAGAATGACACCATCTGGTTGCAGGTCCAGAATTTGCTGGATGAAGGGAGTGAAATCGGTGGTGTCGCTGGCTGCGAAGATTGGTTGCTCAGTGAGGAAGTTTGCTCCCAATGCACCAAAGGCGGCCTGGAAACCGGCGGCGGTTGCCTGCCCAAAGGCATAGTCTTCAGCCAGAATCACATAGTTTTGTCCTACATTTTCTAATGACCAGGCAGCCATTGTCAAGCCATCCTGGGCCGCATTACGGCACACGCGGAAGGTGTGCGGGTTCCAGTTGGAGCCGGTGATGTCGGGGGATGCGGCTGGTGCAGGGAAGTAGAGAACGCCATTTTCGTCAGCAATTTGCTGTACTTGCAAAGCCACGGCCGAACTGGTGTTACCTACCAGAATTTCTACGCCTTCTGATTCGATTAGTTCACGGGCAGCGGCCGTTCCTGCTTCCACATCGCTGCTGTCATCCCGTACGATCAACTCGATTGGCCGCCCACCGGCAACCATTGTGCCGTTGGTGGCATACTCAAATCCCAATTCCAGGCCGTTGAGCATTTCCTGACCGAACAGAAGCAATGCACCAGAAAGGTCGGTCATCACGCCAATCTTAAGCGGTTCTCCCAGTGCTTCTTCTTCCGGTTCTGCTGTTGGTTCGGCCGTTGGTTCTTCTGTCGGCTCTTCTGTCGGCTCTTCCATTGGTTCTTCTGCTGGCTCTTCAGCAGCTGGTTCTTCAGCCTCCGGTTCTTCTGCTGGCTGTTCTGCCGGAACTGGTGTTGCTGTGGGTTCTTCAGTTGTTTGTCCGCCACAAGCTACCAACAACATTGCCAGAATAATCAGGCCAGTCAGTAACAAGAATTTTTTTCGGGTTTTCATCTCTTTTCATCCTCCTTGATGAATTTGAAACGGTTAATTGGAGCCAGAAAATTATTCAGCGATACAAATCAGGTCATACACGCCTCCCATGACAAATTTGCTTATTTTTGTTCTTTAAGAAACTGGCGGCGCAGTTCTTCTTTCATCACCTTGCCGTAGGGAGAGTAGGGGAGGGCGTCGGTGAAGATAACATGGCGTGGAACTTTGTACCCGGCAAGTCGTTGGCGGCAAAATGTACGCAACTCTTCTTCGGTGGCAGATTGCCCTTTTTCCAACACGACAATCATCAGGCCAACTTCGCCCCATTTTTCGTCGGGTTGGCCAATGAGGGCAGCTTCGGCAACGGCTGGATGTTCCAGGAAAACGGCTTCGACTTCGGCAGCATATACGTTTTCGCCGCCGCTGATGATCATGTCTTTGAAGCGGCCAGCAATGTAGTAGAAACCGTCTTCGTCCATGCGGGCCATGTCGCCGGTGTGGAACCAGCCATCTCGCAGGGCGGCGGTGGTGGCTTCGGGTTTGTGCCAGTAGCCGGTGGTGACGTGGGGGCCAGCGATGAGGAGTTCGCCGGTTTCGCCGGGGGGGAGATTTCGGCCGTTTTTGTCCACAATTCGCATTTGACTGTGAAAAATTGGTTTGCCGACTGACCCGATTTTGTTGACAGATTCCTCATCACTCATGGAAAAGCAGTTGGGACCAACCTCTGTCAGGCCATATCCCTGACGAAAGACAACTCCTGTGCGCTCACGCCAGGCACGTAGTAATGTTACCGGGCATGGGGCTCCACCGCTGATGAACCAGCGCATGTGGCTGAAGTCCAGTTTTTTAGACAGGGGGGAATCCAGCCACATCTGGAAAATGGTGGGCACACCGAGTACCACTGTGCATTTTTCGCGGGCAATGGTTTGCAGGGAGGTTTCGACGTCAAATTCACGGGCCATGACGATGCGCCCTCCGACATAAAAGAGGGGGGTGAGGAAGACGAAAAGTCCGCCAGCGTGGAACATGGGGGTGAAAATGGGGGAGCAATCGGTTTCGGTGAGGTGCCAGCTGATGGTGGTGTTAATGGCGTTCCAGAGGATTTGCCGATGGGGAATCATGGCGCCTTTGGGGCGACCGGTTGTGCCAGATGTATAGAGGATGCAGGCGGTGTCGTCCGGGGTGAGAAATGGCCGTTCTGGTTCTGCCTCACTCGCTGCTGCCAATCCTGCTTCATAGGCCACCCCATCTGGTATGTCTGCACCATCCAGGCTTACCAGATGAGGCACATCAATATTGGGGCGCATTTCTGCCAGCACTGGCGCAAATGTGGGTCCGCAAACAAGTGCCTTGGGTAAATTGTCGTTCACAATATACGTCAATTCATTGGCAACCAGTCGCCAGTTAAGCGGCGCAAATACAGCCCCGATTTTCAGGCAGGCATAGAGTAGATCGACATAGGCAACACTGTTATAAGCCAGGAGGGATACCCGGTCTCCTTTTTGAATACCCAGTTTGTGGCGTAAAAAGTTGGCTGTCCGATTGGCCCGCCTGTTTAGTTCGGCATAGGTGTAAGTTTGCCCGGTGGCCAATTCCAGCAGAGCCGGGCGATTGGGGCTTAATCTGGCTCGGTTGGTTAACAGATCTGCCGCATGCATGATACCTCCGCAAGGGTGTTGGTGTGGGGGGCCGTTGGCAGATGGAGCTACCAGGGAAAAACGGCCGTTTTATTCACGAACATACGCACTATAACAAACGGCCGTTTCCCCGTTGCTACACCAGCGTTACAAATCTGTTACAACACTGTTTCTCCAATCCCCCAAAATCAGGTACAATCCCCCCTATCCACCTCCTGACAAAAGGAAAAGACAAATGGCTATACCTGATTTGATCGGCATCGTCGTCCAGAACATGGCCGACTCCCTTGCGTTCTACCGGCTGTTAGGGTTGTCCTTGCCCCCCGAAGCTGACCAGGAAGCGCATGTGGAATGGCATACTCCAGGGGGCTTTCGCATTGCCTGGGACACACAGGCACTTATGGCCAGCATTCACGGCGAATGGCAGCCGCCGGTGGGTCATCGTATGGTACTCGCCTTTCGCTGTGATACCCCTGCTGCGGTGGACGATCTGTATCAAAAAATTGTTGCTGCCGGTTACAAAGGATACAAGCCTCCCTGGGATGCTTTTTGGGGGCAGCGATATGCTGTTGTGCAAGACCCGGATGGTAACTTAATAGACTTGTTTGCTCCGCTGGAGTGAGCTACATGATTGCAGCAAATGCCTGTTTTGGGTACAGGATGCAGATAAAAAAAGCCCGCTCCACATATGGAACGGGCAGAATGGCAGGTAAAACGGCCGTATCAAGAGGTCGCGTTTGCCACAAACTCTATGTATAGCTCCACTTCATCTTCTACATTGGCCACATTGGGGACGCTGGGGATAGCCAGCCCGTAGTCGCTCCGCAAAACGGTCGTACTGGCTGTGCCCGCAATTTGCGTGTCCGAAACGGCCGTTGCTGTCACTGTAAACGTTACTTCCTGCGTAATATCCCGAATTGTCAGATCCCCTGTCACTGTAAAACTGATCGTTTCCCCAATGGCCACCTGTTCCGGCAAACCATCAATTGCCTTGGGGGTGAAGGTGATAAATTCATACTGAGCTGTATCCAAAATTTGATTCTGGATAGCGCGATTACGGAAATTATTGTCTGTTGTCAGCGTGCGGGCGTTAATCTGAATGATGCCAATTTGCGTGGCGGAGAGGTCATTAAAGTCCACGGCCAGTTCGCCCGCTACCTGATTGGTACGACCAACGGCCGTTACCCGTTGCCCGCGCAAATCCTCATCAATCTCAAATCGAACCTCTGACTCTGCCTGGCTAATCTGGAACAGGCGCAAACCGGTGGCAGGTTCAGCCGTCGGTTCGGCGGTGGGTTCGGCCGTTGGGTCAGGGGGGGCTTCTGCTGTCACTTCGGTCGTGGCCGTAGCTGGCGGGACTGTGGTTTCTGCCATCGGAACGGCCGTTGGCGTATCCAGTGCCAATGGTATCGCCTCAATCGGACTACTGGGAGCGGCTGGTTCTCGCAAAACTGCGTAAGCCGTTCCCAAAATAGCAACAATAATCACACCACCTAACAGGAATGCAAACTTCTTTTTACTCAAGGTCTTCTCCTTATTTCTGTTTTTTTATTCAGGGGAAAGGGACACAGGCAAGTATAACCAAATGTTGTGAAGAAGTTATTAAGATGTGATGAGCAGTTGTTGAGACGTTGATTGGCATCAGTATTGAAACAAGTTGACAAGACGAGGCAAAAAGTTATGATGAACAGGCAAAATATGCAGAAGCAGCGGCATGAGGCTGGCACACGAATGATGAGTGAACACGAGGACGCAAAACGTTGGAATCGGCGGTATGCAGAAGAAGGGGAGGCGTGGTTGCAGGATGCTCCCCGACCACTGTTGTTGCACTATGCTCATTTGCTGCCCCGACAAGGGCTGGCACTGGATGCAGCTGCAGGCGTGGGGCGACAAGGGTTGTTTTTGGCAGAACGGGGGTTACAGGTGATTGCCCTGGATATTTCGGAGGTGGGGTTACGACTGGCACAGGCAGCAGCAAAGGCACGAGGCGTACGGCTGGAAACGGCCGTTTACGACCTTTCCCATCTCTGGTTACCCCCACACACCTTTGACGTTATCCTCAACTTCCGCTTTTTGGAGCGACACACCTTTGCCATTTATCGGCAGTCGCTCAAGCCAGGCGGCCTTCTCTTTTTTGAGACATTTGTGCGTTCCCCCCGGCAAACAGACACCCCGCACTACTATCTCCAGCCAGGAGAACTGCGGGCGGCCTTTGCCGACTGGGAAATTATTCACTGGGCCGAAGCACCAGAAACCTGCCATCACGGCCGTTTCCCCAAGCTGACGGCCTCCCTCGTTGCCCGCAAACCCTGACATCCCAATCACCAATTTACCGCCGAGAGCGCAAATGCGTATCCAAAAAAGAAACAATAGCCGGATAAGCAACCAGCTTGTTTTTGAGCTTGGCAATACCATGCCCCTCATCATCAAATACCAGAAATTCGACAGGTACCTGGCGAGCACGCAGCGCATTAACTAATTGTTCTGCTTCACTGAGCGGTACACGCGGGTCATTAGCACCATGGATGACCATAAGCGGGGCACTAATTTTATCCACGTGGTGCAACGGAGAAATACTTTCCAGAAAATCACGATGAGTGGCCAGGCTGCCATATTCCGATTCCCGATGTGCGCGTCGGTAATCGCTGGTATTTTCCAGAAAAGTAACAAAATTACTGATGCCCACAATGTCCACACCAGCCGCCCAAAGGTGGGGGTAGTTTGCCAGAGCCGAGAGTACCATAAATCCGCCATAACTGCCGCCATACACCGCGATACGCTCAGGGTCAATTTCAGGGCGAGTGTGCAGCCATTGAGCAGCGTGAGCCAGGTCAGCGACGGCATCCATCCGTTTTTCTACGTCGTCCAGATGGCTGTACTGTTTGCCATAGCCGGTGGAGCCACGCACGTTGGGGGCCAGGATGGCGTAGCCATGTTGGAGGAAGTATTGGACGAGGAAGTGGAAATAGGGGCGAAACTGGCTTTCTGGTCCGCCGTGTACCATGACAATTGCTGGCCAGGGTGGGGTGGCGTGACGGGGGCGGTAATACCAGGCTGGAATGTGCCGATTGTCAAATGTGGGGTAGTGGATGAGTTCAGGCGGAATGAAGGATGCGGGCGGGATGCCGCCGTGGGTGCTGCGGGTGACGGGGTAGAGTTGGTCTTCGCGGATGTCCACATGCCAGATGTAGATGTCGGAGGTTTGGGTGGCAGTGGTGTAGGAGAAGGCAAGGCGGCTGCTGTCGGGGGAGAAGGTGAGGTAGCCGTCGTACCAACCAATGACGCCAGGGGTGGTGTGGGGTAGTGGGGCAGCACGGGATGTGCTGAGGGCGAAGTCTATGAGTTCAAGCTGGCTGTGGCCGTCCTGGTTGATGGTGTAGGCCAGGTAACGGCCGTTTGGGGCCAGGCGCATTGTTTCGATGTCCCAGTTGGGGTGTACCAGGCTTTCCCAGTCACCAGTGAGCAATTCCAGCCGTTCAATGTGCAGATACTCACTCTGGCGGTCGGTATTGACGTAGAGGAAACGGCCGTCAGGGCTATAGGCAATATCAGTGAAACGGGCAGGCTCATCTGGCTGGTTGAGTTGACGTGCCGTGCCGGTTGCCAGGTCTATTTCCAGCAGGTCGTGGGCAAAGGAACGGCCGACACGAATAAGAGCTACCTTTTTACCGTCGGGCGAAAAGGTGGCCTGGCGCAAATAACCGGTTTGTTCATGTTCCCATATCAGTTGGGCCGGGCCATCAATCGGTTGCAGGTAGAGATCGAACAAGGCAGGATGGCGGCGGTTGGCAGCAAAAAGAAAAGAACGGCCGTTGGCTGCCCAGCGGCCAGGGATGTGCATACTGTTTTCATAACCGGCCGAAAGATATGCCTCTGTGCCAGTGTCCGGGTTGAGGAGTACCAGTTGGGCGTTTTCATTGCCACCAATGTCTTGAGCGTAGAGCAGAAGGTTGGTATCGCGGGCAGGAGAGTGGCTGACATGCAAAACGCGGTCGGCGTCAAAGGTCAGTTGTTCAGGCCAGGGGGGCTGCGTGGCCGCGTAGTCGAGCGGAATGCGCCAGGCCTGGGGAGTGCCGGTGATGTTCGCCAAAAAGGTGAGGAAACGGCCGTTGCTACTGAAAGCAGGTGCCCACGCCTGTTTGATGTGCAGATAGCGGGAAATTGGAAAACTCATGTTTGCCTCCGGGAGAAAAGGGTGTCTGTATTGTAACATGGACAAAGAAAAACGCCCTGGTGAGAAGGGCGTTTTTGCACGGTTTTTCAGTAGTCAGAACAGAATAAACAAAAGTACCTCATTTTGGTAAGATGGTGGTTCCAACCAAACCAATTAACC
>RFGV01000523.1 GCA_003696605.1 Chloroflexota bacterium
CTACCTTTCCTTCCAGATGATCCAGCAAATCCCGAATTGTCAAGTCTGGTTCACCCAGCAAAATAAAATCCAACGCCGGATACGGCCGCATCGTCTCCCGTGGGATCGGTGTCACATGCGTACCAAATGCGATTGTCTTCGCTCCCCGCGCCTTCGCCAAGAAACAGCCATACATATCATTTTCCAGCGTTGGCGCCGTTACCTGCGTCAGATAATACTTCGGCTTTAACTCATCCAGCTTGCGCGTAAACTCCTGCCAGCTCATCCGCTCCGCGTTCGCATCAATCACAGCTACCTTATGCTGTGGGTGCAACATCGCTGCCATTTGTGCCAGCGACACCTGTGGCCACACCATATTTTCGCGCGTTCGTCGCCCCACCCGGTGTTGGGTACGAATCCAGTACCCACCATCTGGCGTTGGTGGATTCACCAATACAATATCTACCGCCTTTTCCGAACGGCCGCCTTGTAACAACCCCTCCCGAACAATATCATCCGCATTAGGAAAATCAGCCATTCGCAGCTTAGGCACTCGCCGCGTTCCCAAATTCTCCCGCAACGGATCTTTAGGGCGCGCCTTGCCATTTTTAGTATTTTTTCTGGTATTTTCTTTTACTTTTACATCGTCCAGTTTAATACGACTCATCTCAACAAATCCTCCCGGCCTGGCGCATATTCAGTCAACACACAAAGTTACCGAATCAAACGCAACACCGCACAAGTGATGGCAAATGCTACGCAAAGCCCATCATATCTTTTTGTGCCATTACCTCCCGCTGGCCCAGTTCCTCCAGCACACGCAACAGCACCCAGTAAATCATCAATTGCACACCAGCCAAAATCAGCATGGCGCTCCCCAACAGATACAGCCACAAACGCTCAATTGGCCAGCCACTAATACCCAGCCCCAGGCTCACGGCACCACTTACCAACCCGGCAACCAGGCCCAATAATCCTATCCAGCCAAAATGGTGATTAAGGGGTTTCTTAAACACCGGTTTGCCAAACAAGCCCTGACGCACTGGCTGTTTGTGGAAAATAGAAACAGTGTAATTAAAGGTAACGCCCAAAGCAAAGAGGCTGATACCAGTAATGGACGAAACCATAGCCGTAAACACAGCCGCCACGCCCCACGCCCCCAATTGGGTAATACCGCTCAAGCGGGCAATCACCAATCCAACAAAAATCAACGCTGCCAGTGCCACACCAGCAACACCGATAAGCCCCAAAATGCGTACCGGGTTATAAGTCAGCACTGTCCAGATCATGGATTGTAAAAACACAGATCCATCATGAACAATGCTGAGTTTGGAACGGCCGACTCGCTCACTGTATGGAATGGGAACTTCAGCCATTTTAATACGCTCATGTACAGCACGTGTGCTCATCACTGGCGTCAAATTCAGACCATCCGGCAAGGGATAGATACGTTCCAGCACTTCGCGCTTGAAAACTCGCATACCACTGGCACTGTCCGTTATTCGACAACGGCCGACAATGCTAAGCAAGGTGGCAAAAAAGATGTTGCCGATACGCCGTGTCAGGGGCATCTGGCTTTCCGACCCAGCCATTCGAGAACCAACTACCAAATCGGTGCCGTTCAATGCTAATTCACACAGCTTGGGGAAATATTCTGGCGGGTATGTGCCATCTGCATCCAGAAAGCCAATCAACTCACCACGGGCATGACTGAAGCCTGTCTTGAGAGCGGCGCCATATCCTCTATTTTGTGGGTGCTGAATCAGGCGCACACCTTCAATGGAGCGGGCAATTTCTACCGTATGGTCTTTAGATCCGTCATCGACTACAATAAGCTCCAGATCGTCTATGCCCACTTTGGCAAGATCGTCTCGTACAGCAAGTACACGATGGGCTATTTCGGCAATGCCGTCTTCTTCATTATAAGCGGGTATTACTACAGATAGTGTTGTCATGGCGCTACCATTCTCATATTTGTTCATTCTTTCTTTTCGGACTTACATGTATAGTAAGCCCTCAACTCCTGACTAAAAATAAATTTCCCGTTGTGGCTTGGAATGTGTGCCATTTTGGGAATGCTTGTCAATATGTTTAATGACGCGGGCAGGAACACCTGCCACGACGGTATGTGGGGGCACATCTTTGGTGACGACGGCACCAGCGGCAACCACAGCGCCTTTACCGATGTGGACGCCGTCGGTGATGATTGCACCTGCTCCTAACCAGACGTCATCTTGAATCGTGATGCCTTCAGCGGTGATGCCTTGCTCGACAAACGGCCGTTTCGGGTCATCAAACACATGATTCACCGCAATAATCTGGGTAAACGGCGATGTATAAACCCGATCACCAATCACAACCCCCCCTTGCCCCCGGATCACACTATATTCACCAACCAGGCAATCCTTACCAATTCGAATGCCGGCATTGGGTAAATCACGGAAGTTGTACACATGCAAAATTGCTCCGTGCATGACGATTGAATTCTCACCAAGCTCAATTCCCCCAGGGCAGGCATGTAGGTAAGCGCCCTGATCAATATATGCCCCATGCCCCAGGCGAATATTGCTGGCAAATCGCAACCGCACGCCACTCTCAATAGCGGCCAACCCATCCATTTGCAAAATCAGCCGATACAGAAGACCGCGAAGACCAATGCCAACGATTGTGGGTATCCAGCCGATCAGCAAAAATAACGTTTGCTCCAAAATGTAACGTCCAAGGCTGGTAGCCTGTCTATCCAGATATAATTTAAGGCTTGCAAAAATAGAAGACATTTTTTTACCAATTGTGATTCAGGGATTACTCCAGGTATTTGGGCGGTTGCCCGTAGCCTTTGTTCCTTATGTGTCAAAGTTATTATGGGTAAGGCGTCTTACAAACTGACTTACAGGGAGTGATACGCAGGCGCATTTTCCTGCCAAACCGGAAGGAGATGGCATAAGCGCGCACTCAAAAATATCCCTTTTTTATTCTCTCTGCGCCCTCTGTATCGCCGCGGTCAATTTATCTTCAGAGGAGATACGCATAAAAAAAGGACACGGCCGTTTTCCGTGTCCTTATTCAGCAACACCCAAACCTGTTCAGGTGCAACTAACTCCCATGACCATTCCGTGCCTTTTGCCGCGCCAGTACCCCAGCCACATCTGCCGGTTGCCAATCCGGTGGCTTGAGCAGTTTACCATCGGCACGACGCGGGCCACTCAGCTTGGCCATGTTGGCACGATGGACTTCAGCAAATACCGCGTCAGCATCTATACCACAGGCAACCATTGTGCCATAAGTGACGTAGAGCAAGTCGGCCAATTCGTGCGCCAGCATAACCAATGCCTGGTCACGGGCAACATCAGTTTCGGCCGTTTCCAACACCGACAACGCATCCATCACCTCTTTATATTCCTCTGTAATCAACGTTCGCCGCAATGCCAACGTGGCTTCATCCGGCGGCGTCGGCACATCTGGCAACTGGTCACCAACGGCCGTTTGGAACTCCCGCAACCGTTCCGCATTCGTCTTACCCATGTATCACCCTCCGCACCAAAGTCGCCAACGGCATCTCCTGCAAAGAATTCAGCCGAAAATCCGCACCGACAAAGTCCATTGTCGCCGTTGTTTCGTTAGGCACAACCACACAATACAACCCTGCCGCTTGAGCCGCTCGCATTCCGTTCACCGAATCTTCCAGCGCAATTGCCTGCGCCGGGGCAACGCCCAATTTTTGCGTGGCCAGCAGGTAAACGGCCGGATCTGGCTTGGCGCGCTCGCCTACATCATCCCGACATACAATCACATCAAAGGCGGTATATAACCCCAACCGAATCAAGTGGGCATCTACCCAATCATGACGGGAACTGGAAGCCAGTCCAATTTTCAGCCCTAACTGTCGCGCTTCTTGCAAATATGCCGTTACGCCCGGCCGTACAGTTTCCTGGCCGAGTAATTGGGTGTGAATTTGGGTATATCGGGTGTGGATGGCTTGCTGGTCAAACGGCCGTTTCAATTGCGTTTCCAGATAGGCATACACATCAAACAACCCCACCCCGCCAATATTCTGGTGCCATACTGGCAAAGGCAGTTCACACCCCATTTCCGCAAAAACCGTTTGCCACGCCCGATATTCCGGCGTTTCTGAATCAAAAATCAGGCCGTCAAAATCAAACACAATGGCGCGAATACGGCCGTTTTGTTCACTCATGCACACATAACCTCCATCTATCCATTTTGATAAACCGCATGGAGGCTATCACATTTCAGATGAACGACAAACCAACCATCAGCCACCCAAAAGAATCCCCCAAATATAATTCACCGTTGCATGCACAACGGCCGATGCGGTAATCTTCCCCGTTTTTTGCCACGTCCAGCCATACGCCAATCCGGCCAACGTAGCCATCAGGACATACATCTGGTTGGGTACGGGATACCCAGGCGTGGCATTATTCAAATGTGCCAGCCCAAAGATAATACTGGCCAGCAAAAGCCCCAAAGGTCGGCCAACGCGGTCAACAAGCTGATGCTGAATAACCCCACGAAAAAGCAATTCTTCAGGCAACGCCGTAAACAGATACCCCAAAGGCCAGGCAAGCACCCAATCACTCCAGTTAAATGGTGCCGGTTGCCAGATGAGAAATCGGGTTACCAACCCTAACGGGATTCCCACAATGGTGTAGGCCAAAAGAGATGTGCCAATGAAACGGCCGTCTTTGCGCCCCAGCCGAAAAGTAAAACCAACACGAGGCAAGGGCCGAATAACCAAAAACAACATAAACGCCAGACAAACGGCCGTTAACAACGACACCGGCAACGACACCCCCTCCGCCAACCGCGCCCGCACATCCGGCAGCCAATCAAACTCCACCGGCAGCCAAATCGCCAAAATCGCCACCACATCCAGCCAGTGCAACGCCTTTGCCCCCCGCGGCCGCCCCAGCAAAGCCACCGTTGGCACCAGCAAATACAACAAAAATCGCCCCACACGCCCCAAAAATGCCCCCCGATTTGCAGCCGCCTCTGGCAACAACAGCAACAACACCGGAATCACCAAAATCAGCACCAACAACAGCTTGTGATGGCGACTATCGGCAAAACGACGCAACGCCGCCACAAACGAATCCGACGCAAACGCCAGATACAACCCCAGCAACGACAACAAAACAATCC
>RFGV01000524.1 GCA_003696605.1 Chloroflexota bacterium
GTAATAAATGTGGGATTGGGTGAAGCACTGGACAATCCCAAAGCCATTGAATTTGCTGTTAGAGATATTACGGCTATTACAGGTCAAAAACCTGTGGTTACCAAAGCCAAAAAATCAATTGCCGGCTTCAAATTGCGTGCTGGGCGTCCTATTGGTGTCAAAGTTACATTGCGTGGTGAGCGCATGTGGAGTTTCTTGACTCGTTTGATTCACATTGCACTGCCGCGAACAAGAGACTTCCAGGGAATTTCTCCCGATTCATTTGATGGTCGGGGTAACTACACTCTTGGTTTGCGAGAGCAATTGATCTTTCCGGAAATTGATTACGACAGTATTGACAAAATCCGCGGAATGGAAGTGAGTATTGTGACGACTGCAAAAACAGATGAAGAAGGTCGTCGTTTGTTGGCATTATTAGGTATGCCGTTCCGCCGGGACTAGTTCTCAGCGTTTAGGTGAACCGGGCAGGAGAAAATCATGGCTAAGAAATCAATGATCGCACGTGAAACAAGACGTAAGTATAAGGTCCAGGTCCGTAATCGTTGCAAGCTATGCGGCCGGCCACGTGGTTATATTCGTCGCTTTGGACTGTGCCGTATTTGCTTCCGTGAGCAAGCATTACGCGGGAACATTCCTGGCGTTGTCAAGTCAAGTTGGTAGAGGTGTTCCATGTCAATGAGTGATCCGATAGCAGATATGTTGACACGCATTCGTAATGCGTTAATGCGGCAACATCCAACAGTGTCCATGCCTTATTCCAAAATGAAAGGGGCTATTGCTGAAGTATTGAAAGCAGAGGGCTATATTGAAGATTTTGAAGTCCTGCCAGAAAAGCCCCAGGCTGTTTTGACACTGAAATTAAAGTATGTGGGCGACCGCCGTCATCGCCGTTCGGTTATTACTGGGTTAGAGCGAGTGAGTCGGCCGGGACGCCGTGTTTATGTGGGCAAAAAAGACATTCCTTGGGTTCGTAGTGGAATGGGTATAGCTATCCTGACTACGTCCAAAGGTGTGATGACCGGTCAGGAAGCTCGCCGCAAAGGTCTTGGTGGCGAAGTGCTCTGCAAGGTCTGGTAAGCGGGAGGTTAAGCATGTCTCGTATAGGGAAGGCGCCGATTCGAGTGCCTAACGGCGTGAAAGTTGAGCTAAAGGGGTCAACCGTTGTTGTGTCGGGACCGAAAGGAACATTGACTCAGGTATTTCACCCTGATATGGTGATTGAGCTTAATGAGGGTGTTCTGACGGTTCAACGGCCGACAGATTCGCGCCAGCACCGTTCTTTGCATGGTTTAACCCGGGCATTATTGAATAACATGGTGCTGGGAGTAAGTGAAGGATTTTCCAAGACGTTGGAAATCGAAGGTGTTGGCTACCGGGCAGAGATGGATGGTAAGACGCTCGTGTTGAATGTTGGTTATTCCCATCCGGTTCGGTTTGATCCACCAGAAGGTATTCAGTTTGCGGTGGAAGATCGAAATAAAAAAGTTATAGTGTCTGGAATTGATAAGCAACTAGTTGGTGAAATTGCGGCGAAAATTCGCAAAACACGGCCACCTGAGCCTTACAAAGGAAAGGGGATCCGGTATGCTGGTGAAGTAATTCGTCGTAAGGCTGGTAAGGCTGGCAAGGTGTAAGAGGGAAGACTATGTCTGTGAAGTCACGTATTGCACGTCAACGGCGACATCGTCGTATTCGTATGAAGATTTCTGGCACACCGGAACGGCCGCGATTGAATGTGTTCCGTAGTTTGAATCACATTTATGCGCAGGTCATTGATGATGTGTCAGGGCGCACGTTGGTGTCTGCTTCAACAATTGATAAGGAATTGCGAGCTGCTGTAGCTGGTAAGCCGAAGAGGGAGCAGGCAGCATTGGTAGGGAAAGTGGTCGCAGAGCGTGCGCTTGCGGCTGGAATTACGGAAGTGGTTTTTGATCGGGGCGGATACCTGTATCATGGCCGGGTAAAAGCATTAGCTGAAGGCGCTCGTGAGGGCGGTCTGAAGTTTTAACAGGAGACTGTGATGGGACAAAGACGTCAAGGTTTCGAAGCGAATGAGCTGGATGAACGCATTATTGATATTACCCGTGTGGCCAAGGTGATTAAGGGTGGCCGCCGGTTTGCGTTCCGTGTTGCTGTGGTTGTTGGTGATAATCGCGGTAACGTGAGTGTTGGTGTTGGTAAGGCACGAGCTGTGCCGGATGCTATCCGGAAGGCTTTGGAGGCGGCTCGAAAGAATTTGGAAACTGTACCGATGGTGGGTACAACAATTCCGCATGAAGTGATTGGTGAGCATGGAGCCGCAAAGGTGTTGTTGAAGCCTGCTTCACCGGGTACTGGTGTTATTGCCGGTGGTGCGGTCCGTGCGGTAGTAGAAGCCGCTGGTTATAAGGATATTTTGTCAAAGTCGTTGGGTAGCCAGAATGTGTTGAATGTATTGCTGGCAACGATGGATGCGCTGCGCCAGTTGCGTGATGTTCGCGAAGTGGCGGAGGATCGCGGTAAGGATGTTGCCGAAGTGATGCCTTTTTGGAGTCGACGATAATGGCAAAGAAATTGAGAATTACTTATAAGAAAAGTGCTATTGGTTATAACAAGCGTCAGAAGGCAACAATTAAGGCGCTTGGTTTGCGGAAGTTGAATGAGACGGTGGAGCATGAGGATACGGCCGTTATCCGTGGTATGCTCAACAAAGTCAGCCATCTTGTTTCAGTAGAAGAGGTGAATTAACATGAAATTACACGATCTGCGTCCAAATCCGGGTTCAACCAAAAAGCGCAAGCGAGTGGGTCGTGGTATTGCAGCCGGGCAGGGCAAAACCGCCGGGCGTGGTACCAAAGGACAAAATGCTCGCAGTGGCGGTGGTAAAGGCGTTTATTTTGAGGGTGGTCAGTTACCCTTGGCACGTCGTTTGCCCTACAAACGTGGGTTTACCAACACACGTAAAATTTACTATAAGCCGGTCAATCTTAAAGATCTGGCCCAATTTGATTTTGATGAAATTGAAGTCATTACTCCGGAAATCATGGCTGCAATTGGCCTGATTAAACATCCGTCTGATCCGGTTGTTATCTTGGGAGATGGCGAAATCGATACAGCCTTGACTATTCAGGCTCATCGCTTTTCTGCATCAGCCAAAGCAAAAATTGAGGCAGCTGGCGGCAAGATCGAAGTGCTCCCGCTTACATAAGTACAGGGGAGACTTGTTACACTGAGGACGTGACCGAGTCTTGAATGATGGAGGTAAATAATGATTGAATCTGTGCGAGCTGCCTTTTCATTACCGGATTTGCGCCGCCGAATTCTGTTTACAATATTAATTCTTGTCATTTACCGGTTAGTAGCAAATATTCCGGTACCTGGTGTTAACCTGAGTGCGTGGCTGGCCTTTACCAGTCAAACTACAGGTAATCAGGTGATTGACTTTTTAGACCTGTTATCTGGTGGTGCAGTACGAAACTTCTCCGTAATGGCAATGGGTGTATACCCCTACATTACGGCATCAATTATTATCCAGTTGCTTACACCAATTATTCCGCAATTGGAAGAACTGGCATCAGAGGGTGAAACTGGGCGGAATAAAATAAATCGAATTACCTATTACTTGACCATTCCTCTGGCTTTGTTACAGGCTATTGGGCAAATTCGCCTTATTGGTTTTGGGTTGCCTGGGGGATTGGAAAGTATTATGCCCAATTTTGGTTTTAGCCTGGAGCTTTTGTTGCCCACATTTACCACATTGGTGGCTATGATGGGGGGCACTATGTTTGCCATCTGGCTGGGTGAATTGATCACCGAGGATGGTATTGGGCAGGGAATCTCGCTAATCATCTTTGGTGGTATTGTGGCCCGGATTTTGCCTAATTTGGGTCGTCTGTTTGGCCTGGATGATCCAACGGCTCGTATTTTTACGCTGGTTGCGTTTGTTGTCTTGACTGTGCTGACGGTGTTTGTCATTGTTGTTATTCAGGAAGGGCAGCGACGTATTCCGGTACAATACGGCCGTCGTGTGCGCGGGCGCAAAGTATATCAGGGACAGAGCAGCTATGTGCCTTTGAAGGTAAATACTGCCGGTATGATCCCGATCATCTTTGCCCAATCTATTCTCACATTTCCACCGCTTATTGCCAATTTCTTTGTGACAGGAAGTGGTAGTTTTATTGATACATTAGCTCTGGCTATTAGCAATTTTGGGTCCCGTCAGGATCCTGTTTTGGCACCAGGTTCGTTCTTTACCTACTGGCTTTTCTACTTTATTCTGGTTGTTGGTTTCACCTTCTTCTATACGGATGTGATGGTGCAACAGCAGAATATACCAGAAACGTTACAGCGCCAGGGAGGATTTATTCCTGGTATTCGCCCAGGGAAGAAAACGGCCGAGTACATCATGGCAGTCGTGCGCCGAATCACATTCGCAGGCGCAATCTTCCTTGGTATCATTGCTATTCTGCCAGGGATCATGCAACTACTTGGTGTCATTCTTCGCATTAATGGTATTGAGCAAAGCGTCCTTGTAGTAAGTGGCTCAGGATTAATCATTGTTGTTGGTGTTGTAATTGACACAATGCGACAATTAGAAGCTCAACTATTGATGCGTCGTTACGAAGGGTTCATTTAATCATGGCAATATACGTGGTACTGTTGGGAGCACCTGGAGCAGGCAAAGGAACCCAGGCCAAGCGCTTACAAGCAATTCTGGGTTTACCGCAAGTTGCCACAGGTGACCTTTTTCGACACAACCTTAAAAACGAAACAGAACTGGGAAAACTGGCTAAAACCTACATGGACCGGGGAGAATTGGTTCCGGACGAAGTAACAGTGGCCATGGTTCGAGACCGTCTTTCGCAAGAAGATTGCGTTAATGGTGCTATTCTCGATGGCTTTCCCCGCACTTTGTCCCAGGCCGCAGCACTTGATGATCTGTTGAAAGAATTCAATGGCGAAATCAGTGTTGTTCCCTACATCCATGTAGAACAAGAAGAATTAGTCAAACGTTTGCTCAAACGAGCTGAGATAGAAGGTCGTTCGGATGATAACGAGGAAACCATTCGTACCCGAATGCGCGTTTACGAAGAGCAAACTCGGCCGTTATTGGACTATTACCGTGAAAAAGGCTTGCTTGTACAAATTAACGGTCAACAATCAATAGAGGCCGTACAAGCAGATTTGTTAAATGCCATTCGTAACATAATGAAAAAAGTCCAATAA
>RFGV01000525.1 GCA_003696605.1 Chloroflexota bacterium
GGTAAAATATATTCGTTCCGCACCCAGGGTGGCAGTAACTGGGGTGATACATATCTTACCGTCACAAACACTTCAAATTCCGTAACCTATGCTTTTAATGACAACAACGGACCCTATTACAACGACAACTGCAGTGGTGGTGAAGATGATGCCTCGCTCGATTGGGTTTCAACATTTACCGGCACCGTCAATTTGCATGTAATGCGTGGCGGATGCGGTGGATGGTTTTCAGGCAATGCTTCAGCTGTTTTACAATACAGGGAGGTGGCACCTCCCGCTGACGCTTTCGGGAACAACACCTGGCGTGTGTATGCTTATAATGGCAGTGATATCTCTTTGCCATCATCCATGGCACGCTTTGGCTATTATGAAAATTCTACCCTTGACATCACTTCAACAAGCCAATGGCCATCTTCCGCTTCTCCATCCAGTGCTTCCGGATGGATTGGAGCACCCGAGGTTCCGATTGACAACCATACTGTGGTATACAAACGGCAGGGGTTTTCCGGCTGTAAAACCTATACGATAAATGTAAATGGTCATGATGACGGAGCCTCTCTTTACATCAATGGTTCGTTGGTGTGGAGTCATGATAACGCATGTTGTGATGCCCACTCAAATGTATGGTCCGGGTTTCTGGGTTCTTCATCCACGGTGGAATTCCGGGTTGAGGAGGGCTGTGGTGGCAGCAACCTGACGGTTGACTTTGTTGATGGCACACCGTTAACAATTACCAACCCCTCATCCAACATCACCGTAAACTGTAATTCATCCCCGATTTCGCTTTCCGCCAGCTCTCCTGGGGGCACCTGGTCAGGTCCCGGAGTGTCCGGTTCAACATTTACACCGGCAGCAGCAGGACCTGGAACCCACACGATAAGTTATACCCTCGAAGGTTGTACTGTAACCCGTCAAATCACTGTTAATGCCAACGGTACTGCAGGTACATTCGGTTCAAACTACTGGTATGTGTCCTGCTACCAGGGAAGGGACCTGAACCTCGGTGGAGGTGTTACCTACTATGGGTATTATACGGAAAATAACCTCAACTTCAATTCGCAAAATCGATGGCCTTCCTCCGGCTCGCCTTCTTCAGCAAACAGCGCTTCCGGCCAGGCGTATCAAGGGTGTACCATCACCGCGGATAACCATACTACCGTAAGCAAACGCCAGGGTTTCCCCTGTGGAGTGTATCAAATCAACATACTTGGCCACGATGATGAGGCCAGGTTATATATAAACGGCACACAGGTATGGGAACATATCGGTTGCTGCGATAACCATACCAATGTATGGACCGGACTGCTGGATGGCTCTTCAACCGTGGAATTCCGTTGTGCTGAAGGTGGTGGTGGCTCCAATTTTAATGTAGAATTTATTGATGTCACGTCAATATCTCCAGGGTCAATAAATGGAAACCAGGTATTATGTGATCATGGCTCAGGTGTTAACCCCACAGTTCTGGGCAACACCTCGTCCGCATCAGGCAATGCTGGCTCGTTAACTTATTCCTGGGAATACCAGAATAACTGCACTGGTGGTTGGAATGTCATTAGTGGTGCTAATGGTGCAACTTATGACCCACCTGCAGGATTAACCCAAACGCGTTGCTACCGCAGAAGAGTCACTGATTATTGCGGCAATACAGCCGTATCCAACACAGTTACCGTAACTGTCTATGCCGCCCCTGGACAACCAGTCGCCCCATCCACTATCGATGGTTGCGGTAATGTAACCATATATACCCAAATCGGCAGTGGTGGTCATACGAATGTTTTCTATAACAGTTCCATGGTGCAGCTGGCTACCGGAACACAATATACGACCAATATCAGTGGTACCTATTATGTTACAACCAGAAATAACACTACAGGATGCGAATCACAGCCGGTTCAGGTGCAGCTGACCTCAACTCCTTCGTTTACTTTAACCGTGAGTGGCACCAATCCTTCGTGTAACAGTGCAAATGGGAATAATGCAAACGGCATCGCAACGGCTACCATTACCGGAGGAGGAACACCCCCTTACCAGTATGCCTGGTCTAACGGCACTACAAATACAACATCTTCTACAAGTAACTCCATCACCGGATTACAAGCCGGCACTTATGCCGTAACCGTTACCGATGCAGGTAATTGTGTTGAGATAGGACAGGTAACCCTGACCGAACCAACCGCTATGAATATCACTGCCAACATCCCAACCTTTAACGGGTACAACATCGATTGCAATGGAAACAATACAGGGTCGATTGATATTTCTATAACAGGCGGCTCAGGCACCTATACCAATTTCGACTGGGCTGACTTGCCTGGCTCATCCAACCCGGAAGACAGATCGGGCCTGACAGCGGGCACATATACGGTAACTGTTACCGATAATAATGGTTGTACGGCATCTCAATCGTTTACACTGACCGAACCAACCGAGCTTGAATTAAACATCAACGTATCGTATGTATGCGATGCCAGTGGGTCATATATCGATGCCCAGATTACTGCCATAGGCTCGGGAGGTGTTTCGCCTTATGATTATCGTATAAATGGTGGTTCATGGGGCAGCACCAACACATGGAGCGGTTTGTCAGACGGTTCTGTTCATACCGTTGAGGTGCGTGATCAGAATGGATGTATCAAATCCCAGGTGGTAAATATCAATTACCCATCCCCGGGGACAGCGACCGGGCATTGTGATTTCGTATACGTTACCACAACCGGTGGCGGTCCGCTGGGAACGAAAGAATGCCCGACTGACCTGTTGACAGCTATCAGCATTGCAAGCACATCTACGCGGAAGCATATCCTGATGGCTGGTGGCACTTACAACTTTAATGCGCCCATCGTACTGGATAACAACATCACGATCGATGGCGGCTATGATATTGTAGGTAATGAATGGCGCAAAAACTCCAGTGTTATCACACGTCTGGTCATCAATCCAAC
>RFGV01000526.1 GCA_003696605.1 Chloroflexota bacterium
GGATTAGAGCCAATCCAGTCGGCCACAGAAATCAGGCCGGAAAGCAGAGTGAGCAGCCGGTTCAGGTCGTAGGGCGAAAGTTTGGTCGTAATTGGCGGCGGCGGGAAGACAGCGCGCAATTCCCAATACAAATCGCGGCGCATTTCATCCCATAATGGGCAAGGGCTGTCGTCAATTCCGTCAGTCGCATATGACCCGGGCCAGCTTCCATGGTGTCCGCCCAAAGCGGCGCTGACTTTTTTGGCAAATTTGGAATCATACGCTTCATATTCAACCAGTAATGGGGGAAGCGCCCAGGCGGTAACAGTGGCGTGCGGAATCTCTTGCGTGGTTGAGTTGTAATGGGCGGGCGCTATCAGCAGTCCAATCTCTTTGAATTTGTCGCGCAGCCATTGCGGGGCGTATTTGTTTTGGTAAGCGGGGCTGGCTTTGCCCAGGTCGTGCAGCGCGGCGGCAAAGGCGATGAACCGCCCCGCTTCGACGATAGTTACGCCCAGCAGGTTGGCAATTTGCCGGCGGAAACTGTCGGTGAAGACGGTTTGCCACATGACATGGGCTGTGCTTCCTACATCAATCAGGTGATAAAGCAGCAGGTGAATCTGGTCACGGTCTTTCCGGTCTGTTTTGGCGTAAAGCCATTGGTACGGCCGTCTTTCGGCTGGCGGCCGTAACTGGTACATTTCTCCCAACTGTTTGGCTGTGCGTTTTAACTCTTTACGTAAGCTGTCCGGTCGTAACACTTCCACATCGTCGCCCCAACTTCGAATCCACGGTTTCATATCCGTCGTATCGGCCACGTCCACCCACCAGCGCAAACGGCCGTCTGCTTCCTCTTCCCAACCCTGTGAAGGATGCCAGTTGGTCTCCAACACACGCTTTTTTGCCTTTTTGGAGAAGCGTAATTCCACTCGCTGGGTCGTCTCGCCCATGATGATAGACCAGGCGTTGCGCAGGATGTCCAGACCGGGAAAATCGTCGGGGATGGTATAGGTTTGGCTGCGGTCGGGCACGGCCGTCACTATTCGTTCAATCTTGTACGAGCGCAACTCGTTCACGTGGCTGCTGTGGCCAATGAGGTAAAGCGTGCGGCCGATGGCTGACGGTTCAATCAGATACGTCTGGAAAATCGTATTGAACTCGTACCCTTGCGCCGTGCGGTACGTCAGTTGCAGCGGGTGGCGCATCAGAAACGCCCGGACGACGGTGGAGAAGATATCCTCGTAACCCGGAGCCTTTTTCCGCTGCCGTAGCTCCTGGGCTGCCCGAAAAATCTGATCGCCGACAGGTAAATCGGTTTTCAACACTTCTGCTAGGCGGGACAGGGCAGAAAGGGCCATCCGGTTTTGTTTGTCGGATTGTTTGACGAATTGGCGGGCGGCCAGGTAGAGGGTGAACGCTTCATCGGCAGCTAGTTCAAAACGACGCAGCCAGCTTGCGGCAGCTGGAGATGCGTGCCAGAGATGGCCGTCTTTATAAATTTTGCCTTCATACTCCAGTTCTTTCAGATAATTGTTTACTGTACGGCGCTCCAGGCGGAGAATCTCGGCGATCTCCACCTCGCGCAGGCCACTGTGACGGTGAATGAGCATGAGGGCTTGCTCTTTATTTCGCTGTTTCGCTTCTTCGCTGATTTTAGGCATTGACCTGCTCCTTTTATTCTTGCTGTTAAATACATTATGATTGCCAGTTGGAAAATTACAAAGAACTTATTTGCCAATTGCTTAACCGGGGAACCACTTACGGCCGTGCCGGTGCGCTTTGCCTTCTTCATCCAATTCCCGCAAATAATTGTTGGCTGTCCGCCGGTGAACGTCCATTTCTTCAGCTATTTCCACCTCCGTCAGACCTAAACGGCAACGGTTGAGCAGACGGGCCATGCGTCCTTTCCGCCTTTCCTTTTCACCTTGGGGTAATCGCGCCATTTCGCACCTCCAGATGTAATCTTTGATATATCTGGAGGATAAGTAGCAGTTGGAAAATATTTTTCCATTTTCAATTTTCTTTGACTGCTTGTGATATTTTGTTTCTCATAGCCTTGGATCAGTGCATAATATGCAACCCCAACAATGATGAACATAGGCTGAAATTTAAACCATTCCGTTTTCGCGTATTCATCATACAAACACCCCCCCACGACAACTTAAAACCCCTTGCTTTATCCCTAAAATGGGTCCAACTTTTTTCCGCATAGAATTACCTGCACCTGCCAGCATCAGTCACCCCCCAGTTGCTGCCACAAAACAAAACGGCCGTTTCGCGTTCGCTGTCGTTTCCAATACAATTCTTGCTTCGGGTTGCGACTATATGCCTTGGCCGCCAGCTTGCCATTGGGAAAGTAAATCTTCTGTCGCAGCCGCGTCTCATTCATCCCCTCAACGTTCCCCGGCATCCCTTTCATAACCAGGTCTTTGAGCTTCCGATTGATCCGCTTCTGCCGTCCCTTGGGCCGGTGCGGGTGCTGGCCGATATAACTGTTTGGCAACTGCCAGGCCAGATAACGCTTTCCTTTCTGCCCCTGATACCCCCGGTAATCCTGTATCTCGAACAACGCTCGGCCCTGCTGCCAGGCCCGGTTCTCCAGATTTTCCTTTGTAATCTGTTCCCCGACAGCAAAATTAGCCTGTACCTTGACACCCGTTTGCGCCTCATAAGTGCGTTGACTGGATGCCCCCACCCCACTCAGCGCCGCCATAGTGCTGCGGGCAATAGGCATCGCTTGTGAACCACGTGAACTGTTTCGGGTGCGACTGCTATAAAAAGCGGTGTACAAATGTGCCCGGAACTGCCCTACCCCATTCAGTAACGCTGCAATCGGCAGCGCCACTGGCCGGCCGGTCAGACGGGCCACACCTAGCGCAAACGCCACCCTGGCTGCCGAATACAGCCAGACACGTTCTTTGTCCCGTGTCCAGAAAATTCCTTCCCCGTGTCGCAAAAGGTTACGCAGCTGGCGGCGGCCACACAGGTATAAGGGTTTTTTTCGGGTGGTTATGGTTTCTCTTATAACATCTATGCGAAGATTACCACTCCCCTGCCTGTCCAGATAGCGCAACATTAACCAGAGTCTGCCTGGTGCTGCGAGTTCTTGGCGAAGCATCCCCAACCCAATGTCCGGGTACAACTTCACCCAACCGGGCAATGGCTGCACGACATCGGTTGCAGTTGGCGGGGTTGTTTGGGCTGAGTGGTGTCCGGAAGACACGGCCGTTTCCCGAAGTTGGGATACCCACGCCTGGTTGTCGGTACTTCTGTCAGTCCCCGACTGTGCCAGACGACGACGCAAAACGGCCGTTACCGCCTGACTCTCCCACCCCAAATGACTCGGCAACGCTGCCACCTGGTCTGCCACTGAAGCCTGCGGTTGTTCGGGCACAGGGCTGTCCCATGGCGGATCATCATCCTGTCGTTGGGCAACCAACCGCCGTGCTGCCTGCACCTGCTCTCGCAACGCATAAAGACGCCGGTTGGCCTGCAACAGCTGTGGCGATGGTGTGATATGACAATCGTCCATGACAGCTCACAGAAACCAGCCGGTACCAACAACCACAAGTTATTGACACCAGCCTTTTCCTGTGCTATCCTCTCCTTGACAAATCAGACCGCATAGGAGGCACATAGACACACCTCCCCCCTCCCCAACGAAGGGGCTTCGACCAGGCCAGGGTGTTACCGCACCCGCAACCTCTAAAGTATGCGGTTAGCCAATATAAAGTTACTTTTGCAAAAGCCAGTGTTGCCGCACCGGCTTTTTTGCATTTTGGCAGAATGATGCTGTTACCACCAGACTGCCAAATGGGCACATTTAGCTACCCATCTTTGCCGGCCATGATTACTGACAAGCAAAGATAGAAAGCCAAAAAACCAGCCAGCTTTCTGGCCAAAACTGCTCGTTTATTTAAAAAAATTGCTGAGAAAAATGAGAAACAAGGGTAGCTGCTTGACGAAGGTAATACTTTAATGCTAATCTACATAATGTATCAACAGGATGCAGGTACCCTTACCTCATCTCCAAAACCCTTGTCAGAACCGACAATTGACAAGGGTTTTGTCTTATCTATACAGTCATCCAGCCATACAACAACCTCACATACGCTCACAGGGTTGGCCATTATGTGGACCAACGAACCAAATCCTTATCCAGCTCCGCCAGGTCAACAAGCCGCACCCCCACCGTCTTCCATCGCTTCCGTTTGTTGGCTGGAGAATCATTGGTCAATTCTGCAGCCAGCTGGTGCGCGGCAGGAGTCCACCCGTTGGCGGAAAACAAAATATAATAAACCGACCAGGGCGCAGCCGATTTTGACACCATCAGGGACGTCTTTTGCATCAGATTCTCAATGGCCTCTGGTCCAACCGGCTCATCTTGCCAGAAACAGTCTCCCAAAACCAGACTCCGTTCAACTTCACTAATACCGACCACGTCAATCATCTGGTTTTTGGTCCATTCACTGCCAACTGCTTCAACAGGCAACGGCAACTGCTCCTGGTCACTGGCACGCAAGACCCACTCCCGACACAATTCTGGCCAGGTGTTGTCACCAATAAAAGCTGGCAATTCCGCCTGAATAAACCGCAGCATCTCATCCATTTGCCCCAGCGCCAGTTTGGACTGATACGCCGACATAAAGCGATAGAAAAAACGCAGATAAGGATCTGTCACCGAATAGCGGCCACGACGGGAATCGGCGTGCCGCTGGGAAATAGGCACATCTCGCACCACAAAACCGGTATCACGCAAAACGCTTAAATAAAAGGAAGCTTTGCTGCTACTCAACCCGGTGCGGGCAGAAATATCACTCATTGACTGTTGCCCTTCGGCAATAGCCCGCAGAATCCCCACGTAATTGTGCAAGTCAGTAATAAAGTCTTGCAGCAAAATACGGGACTCATCAATCATCCAGGAATGAGCGGGCAGGATATTGCGGCGCAGATTTTCCAGAATACTCAGATTGGCATCCACCCGTTCCCAGTAGGCGGGCACCCCACCCCACATGGCATAAAGCTTCACCCGTTCTTCGGCGCTGTAATTTGGAAAATATTCACGGGTTGTGCCATATGGGAGTGGTGGTAGTTGCATCTGAGTTGCTGCCCGACCATACAGAGGCGCATCATAGTCCAGCAGGTGCTGGCGCATCAACCCCATCTGGGAACCGGCCAGCGCCAGCATCAGGTTGGAGTTACTCAACCACCGGTCCCACACCTTTTGCAACACGCCCACAAATTCCGGATTCACATCAATGACATAGGTAACTTCATCAATGAACAGCGCCACCCGGCGATTTTGGGCATACAGTGCCAACTGGCGAAAGGCCAACTCCCAGCTGGCAAAGGTGAAATCAACCGGAATCTCCACCTCGGGATCGATAAAGCTCATCAGGGCCTGTGAGAAGGAGCGTAACTGGGAAAGTGCTGAGGAGGGTTCTGCAACCCAGTAAAGTCCCCGGTCGGGGTTTTGCTGCAACCAGTGGGTTAACAGGCGTGTTTTGCCAACTCGGCGCCGACCGTATAAAATAAGCAAGGTCGCCTTGTTTGATCCCCAGAGATGGTCCAGGACCTCTAATTCACGACTGCGCCCCACAAAAGCTGCTCTAAACACAAGATTTTCCTTTAGTATAGAATACAATAGTCTAGTTTTGAATATATTAAATTGTTTTTAGGTGTTTGTCAAGCACTTTTTCGATCGAATGTTCGGATTTGTTGTAAAGAAACAACAAAACCTGGGCACAAATCCCTCATGTCCAGGTTGCCAGGAAAGGGTGGCCATTAATAATGACCTCGCCTTCTCCTGGTTGTAACAGCGCCAGATTTTCACCCAGCCGAGTCTTGCCTGCCAAAAATTGCTTTTGCAACGTTTTTTGTTTGTGTGGGTGGCAGGTTGTCTTGATAATTACTACACGAATAGTACTGGTGGCTGTATTGTCAAATTGTACAACTGTGAGTTGCAGCTCACTCTCTCTACTGAAAGCAATTTGCTCACCCACATCATGCATTACCTGCTCCGGGCTGGTTTCACTGGTCACATCATAACTGGCAAAGGCGTACGCAATGTTTGTGTCGGCCACGCGGCAAGGCAAACAAAGTTAATCCCAGACGGTTCTGGGAGAGCAACCAACCGGTATCATAGTTGGCCCCCTGTCCTGTTTCGATAATCACAAAGCGCAGGGATGTGCCCGTGTCGGTGCTGTGGATGGTCAACCGCATACGGCATACGGCCGTCACCCCCAAGCTCACCAAAGCTCACAAAATCACAAAAGACGAAGACATCGAAATACCAAGCCACCTTAGACACGATACATGCTTCCTTTCTTGTTGCTTGTGTGCCTTATCTGAACCTGACCTGTGGTTGTTCCCCACGACGGGACTACGGGAACGGCCGTTCCTGCCACCCCACCCCAAACCAAATGCCGATTGCCTCACCGTTACCTAACACACATGACATACATGCAGCTTGTTCCCTTTTTTTCCTTTGGTAATTTAGAGGTTATTTAGAGGTTATTTGTCGTTCAACCCCTTGACTCAATTCCCTGTTTTTGCTTCAATGTCGTTATTCACGCCAGTAACAATTACATACGCAGACAAAAACATCAATATTCAGGTATATGCCTTGTCAACTTTGTTCTTTACATCACAAAAGGAGTTTCATTGTGACCCGTATATACCCCAGCCAGTTATTTCCC
>RFGV01000527.1 GCA_003696605.1 Chloroflexota bacterium
GCTTCCAGATTATGTCACGGCGATCAGGGGCAAACCGGCCTACCGGCCCGACTGGCCGGGAGGTCTGGATGGATCATTTGCCGGGATGATTCTACTGGGCCTGCATGCCAAAGCGGCCAGCACAGGCGCTTTGATGCCTCACACTTACGAGCACGATATCGTGGATTTGAGGCTGAATGATATCTCCCTGGGTGAAATAGGGCTGGAGGCAGCTATCGCAGCCGATTGGGGGGTGCCAACTGTGTTGGTCATCGCCGATTCTGCCGGCGCAGCCGAGGCTGAAAAATTTTTACCGGGGGTGCAGACCGTTTCGGTCAAGGAATCACTATCCGAGTCGTGGGCAACCTGTCTACCCCTAACGGTCACAGCCCAACGCATCCGTGAAGCAGCCACAACTATTGCCAAATCTCTGCCACCGGCTGAGCTATTTTTAGTAAGCTCACCGGCGCGATTAGAAGTTGAGCTTCGGTCTGGCCCCTTCTTAGAAACATTGGCCCGGATGTTCCCTATGAATATGCGGGATGCTTGCACTGTTGCCGTTGAAGGGGAAAACGCCACAACTGTCTGGGCCAGATACTGGCAAATGAAGCTTGAGGCGCAGGCAGATTTATCTCAAGACAAATTTTGACAAAATGCGCTGTTCGTTATATATTGCGGATATTGTATACAATATTTAGTACTCAATATTTATTATCCAATCCGTAGTAGCCCTGCGGGTTACGGATTTTGCCGGTAAGTGGCAGGCGGCTGTCTGGCAAAGCGGATGATTGTGTCATCCTGAGCGGGCCCCCTACCCATTGCATTGAAGGGAGGTGATGAGCGGCGGATATTTGACCAGGGATTATTACAAAGCCGGGTGGCGGCGCAAAACCAGGCGTTGGACCTTCTCAACTATTACTTGCAATTTTGCCACTACCCAAGGCTGTAAGCAAAGTTGCTTCATAATCTTATCACAATGGAGGTGAATGAAACATGATTAGCCAAATCAAAACATTCTGGCACTTTGTTATCTTGTTGGTGGCCCTGTTTGTTGTAGCGGCTTGTGGCCAGACCGTTGCCCCGGCAGCCGAGCAGGCTCCGGCGGTGGAAACCGTGATTGTGGAAAAAGTGGTGGAGAAAGAGATCATCGTTGAGGTTACCCCCGAACCGCCGACGGTCGTCCGCTTTGTCTTCGCGCCGGATCCCCTGATGTTGTATATGCAAGATACGGGTATTATCGCCAAATA
>RFGV01000528.1 GCA_003696605.1 Chloroflexota bacterium
AAACGGCACACGCCCGGCCAAAGGCATTGTGGTGGGCACACAGGTGCTGGAACAAAGCCTCGACCTGGACTTTGACGTCATGGCCTCCGATTTGGCCCCCATTGACCTGCTGCTGCAGCGGGCTGGCCGCCTCTTCCGCCATGACCGGGAATTGACGGCGCGTCATCCTCACAAGGAGCCTCACTTGTACATTAATATGGAAACGACCGGTGGAGACAAAGGTATTTACACCGAATACATTCTCAATATGACGACTGAAGCGTTGAACGGCCGTTCCCAACTCCACCTGCCTGCCGATTACCGGCCGCTCATTGAAGCTGTTTACGGCGCACTAAATCCTCAGCCAGACTCACCAAATTATGAGGCATGGAAGAAACTTGATGACTTAACCGCTGATTTAGAAGACGAAGCTGAACAGAGATTGATGAATATTCCAAAGCCAAAACGCCCATTTTATCGAACTGCTAAAGTACAAGGATTTAAGGAAGATGAAGATGGTAATGCTTGGGTAAATGCTCAAACCCGATGGGGGCAGGAAAGCATCACCGTCATTCCCTTGCAGCGTATTGGCGACACGGCCGTTCCCATCCACGCTACAGACCAGACTCCCATCCCCTTAAATGCCAAAGCGGATCGGGAAACTCAACTTCGTCTGCTCCGCCGCAGCCTGCGCCTTTCCAACCGCACTTTGATTGCTTACTTGAAGGCACAAAAAGATACAGAATCGTGGCCGTTGTTTACCAAATCGCCACTGCTCAAATACGTGTATCCATTGTGGCTGGAACCCCACAACCAGAGCCAGAATGTCTTCATCAACGAAGAATCCAACCAACCCGTTTACCTGCATCCAGAATTGGGATTGGTGATGGGGAGCCCTGACGTGTATTAAATTTTGTCATGCCCCGTTTGGGCAAAAGGAGGTTTTCATTGGAACAACAACCTGTTTTTAACCTGTGGTCAGAGCCGTGGATAACCGTGGAACGGCCGTCTGGCCGTCTGGACACACTCAGCATAGAGGATGTGTTGATTCAGGCTCACGACATCCACACGCTTTATGATCCGTCACCGTTGGTGGTAGCTGGTCTGCATCGGCTGCTTGTTGCTATTTTGCAAAGAGCATATACACCACAAGAGACCAGCGATCTAATCGCTATCTGGCACAATGGACGGTTTCATACCGACAAAATCGCTGCATTCGGTAGCCAGTACGCCAACCGGTTTGACTTGTTCTCACATGACGCACCTTTCTTACAAACAGCCGATCTCGCTTTAATCCCAACTAAAAAAGATAACGTCAAGCCAATGACCTATCTACTGCAAGAGCTGCCCACCGTATCAACAATTGCACATTATCACCATGTTTATGATGGACAGCAGATGTTTTGTAGCAATTGTGCTGCGAAAGGGTTGGTTACAATGCCCGTATTTACATTGTCCGGGGGGGCAGGTAATCGACCTTCAATAAATGGAGAACCTCCCCTTTATGTTTTGCCAGGGGGAAATAGCTTGTTTTATAGTCTGGTGGCCTCGCTAACTATCCCTGATTTCCAACCGACGCAACGCTCAGAAGACTTGGCTTGGTGGGACAGACCAATTCCAGTCATTGTTAAGAAAAAGTCGGAGGTGCGACGTGTTGGTTATCTACATAGCCTGACATTTCCTGCTAGGCGAATACGATTACATCCAACCAAGATGACTGGTCAATGTACTCGATGTGGGCAACAAACGATATGGGGAATTAAAACGATGGTCTATGAAATGGGAGAAGGTCGCCCTAAAAAGACATCTTGGTGGCGCGATCCATTTGTCGCTTATCATAAACCCAAAAAAGACAAACCGCCCATGCCTATTAAACCCAGCAAAAGTCGCGCTATTTGGCAAGAATTTACCGGCTTGTTTTTGCCGGACAGAGAGGATGAATTAGGCTTCAAAGCGTTTCGCCCCGCTATAATCGAACAGCTTAATGATATCTGGTATGAGGATAAAAACCTTTTGCCATCTTCACACTTCCCATTTCGAATTATTGGCCTTAGACATGAGCGAGGACAAATGAAAATCTTTGAGTGGGAAGAAACCGGCTTTGCCATTGCGCCCCGGCTGCTCGCCGATGAGGAAATGGCCGATTTCATCCAGAAAGGCCTGGATTTTGCCGCCAGCATAGACGGCAAAATCAGGCATGTGTTCAACGATCACTTTGGCGGCGGCGGTAAAAGCAGCCGGTACGACAC
>RFGV01000529.1 GCA_003696605.1 Chloroflexota bacterium
AAGATGGCAGGAACACTTCTTCCAAGACAATTTCTAAATTCAGCCCTCAAACTAGTAAAAAACATTGCCGCTCTTCGCGCGCTTCCCACTGTTACCGAAGAATACATTTACGTAGAAGCTCATACCACCTCTGGAGATGGAGGGCATGGCGCATTCCGTGCCGTGACCGGCGCTGCTCCCGGAACATATACTGATGACAACGGCATCACGATTGTTCCGACTGGCGGCGACGGGAGTACCGCTTGGATTAGAGACTTTACCGGCGCAGTAAATGCCCATTGGTTCGGAGCTAAAGGAGATGGCGTAGCTGATGATACAGCCGCCATTCAAGCAGCTATCAACTACTTACAAACTACAGGGGGCGTTGTTTATCTGCCAGAGGGCACATACATTATTTCGGCCTCTCTGTCCCTTTATAGCGGAATCACCCTCAAGGGGGATGGGCCACGCTACCGCTACCTTTACAAGCAGTCTGCCGCTACACATGTAGGCGGCACGGAAATCAAAGTGCCCGCCAACGTAACGGCAATCATTATGGGCGACCCAACAACTGACCATGCTAAGGTGGAGGGCATCGCCTTTGTGGGAGCCAATCTTGTATCCTCTGCTTACGGCACAGCACCCACTCCGACGGCTGGAGCGGTTGCTATTGATTGTGCAAACTCGGTGGATTTCTGGGCGGACAACGTAGCATTCTATGGGCTGCAAACAGGCATCACTAACACAACAAGCACAACCCTGAATGCTGATCGGCCTCAGCTTTCAAATTGGGTTGCGTCTGATTGCGGTGCTGTGGTGTCCTACAACAAAGGAACTGCTGACGTCATTATCAGAAATTGTCCTTTGTCTCTTCATAATGACAAGCACATTGTCATTCGGGACTCCGATGGAGTGCGCATTGAAAACTGCCGCCTTTTTCAAGCGTTTACCAATTCTATTGACATTGGGCTGGCTACACCCGGCACCGGTAGCGTAGGGTTTGTCAATATCACTGGATGCACGCTGTTTGAAACCAATGGTCATAGCATTGTGATTGACGGCGGCAAATACGTCAACATTGCCGGAACCACCATATCGCGTGCCGGAGGCTATGTATCAGCAGGTTCGTATGCATATTCAATGGGTTTAGTTGTGTCCAACACGCAAACCTTTGCCTTTGAGGGCGTCATTGAACGTTGTGGTTCATCTGCTGCCAAGTTTGCGTCCTGTTCCGAGGTGTCTTTGAATGGAAGCATTTTGGATTGTTTCTACACGCATGGGGATGTTGCAGGGGTAGGCATTGTCCAAGTTATCACCAGCACTGCTGTAAACATCAATGCGTCTATTCATAACCTAGCCACAGACTTGTATAACGTAGTTTCTGATGTCGCATCAGCCCTTGAAGTCACGGGGACAGTTTCAGGCAATCGAGGTAGCAAGAATTGTCCGTTGCTGAAGCACGCTAACGCTTATCATTTTGTTATCTATGGGACAGGCA
>RFGV01000530.1 GCA_003696605.1 Chloroflexota bacterium
CGATTACGGGTTCTGGTGTGTAAACATGGTAAAATACGTTTGAGTTTTTTCTGGATGGATATGATAGTCTGTTATGGATGAGGATGCCAATATTGAGGCGGTTGTAACGGCCGTTAAGCAGTCGCGCAAGTATCGGGATACCAGCGAGGAGACGATTCGGGAGCTGGCGGAAATAGCATGGCGACAACATCGGAAGTTGAAGCCGGCAGTTAAGGCTGTGCGTGCCCGGCTGCATAGCATTATGGCGCCATATTTGGGTGATCCGGACTATGAAACGGCCGTTTCCCAGCTGGAAGCAGCCTTTGCTACCGGTGATGATTCCCAAATACGGGCTGTTTGCCGCGACATTATGTTTCACCACCTTTCTACCAGGGAGCGGCTACCTTTGCTGGAGCGGTTCTATCGGGAAATTTTTGCCGTAACCGGTCTCCCTCGTTCGATTCTGGATATTGCTTGTGGCTTGAATCCATTGGCGTTTCCCTGGATGGGATTGACGCCGCCTGTCGATTTTTATGCCTATGATATTCATGAGCCGCGTGTTAATTTTCTGAACACGTATTTTCGGTTACAAGGGCTTCCTCCTTTGGCACGGGTGCAAGATGTGGCTTTGCGTGTGCCTGCGGAAACGGCCGATGTGGCACTATTCCTTAAGGAAATGCCCCGATTTGAGCGGAATTATCATGGCCGGGGACGGCCGTTGCTGGAAGCTTTGCGTGTACGCTGGCTGGTTATCTCGTTTCCCACCGTCAGCACTCATGGCGGCCGTAATCTCACCAACCGGTATCGTCAGTTCATGCACGAATTGATAGCTGACAAGCCCTGGCCGGTAACGGAATTGCTGTTTGAAGGGGAACTGGTATTCTGTGTGGAAAAGAGAATAGAGGCGTGAGATGCACCGATTCTTTGTACCGCCAGAAGATTTGCAGGGTAACCGGGTCACATTTTCGCCAGAACAGGCACACCAGTTACGCCAGGTATTGCGGATGCAATCGGGGGAACGGGTGGTGGTGTTGGATAACAGCGGCTGGGAGTATGAGACGGTATTGGTGATAAATGGCAAGCAAGTGACTGGGGAATTGGTGGCAAAACGGCCGTCTCCCGGCGAACCAGCCATACACCTGACGCTCTACCAAAGTCTTCTACGGCGAGAAAAGTTTGAATGGGTGCTGCAAAAATGCACAGAGATAGGCGTTAGTTGTATTGTGCCCGTCATCACACGGCGGACGTTGGCGCGGGAAACGGCCGTTAAACCAGCCAAACTCACCCGCTGGCAAAAAATTGTCACCGAAGCAGCCGAACAATCTCGCCGTGGCCGCATTCCACAGATCAGCCCCCCTCAATCACTGGCCGCTGCCATGAGCCATGCCGTCGCCACCACCGACCTGACCTTAATTCCCTGGGAAGCAGCACGCGGGACAACCATCCGAGATGTGCTGATTAACCGACAAATCCAATCAGTGGCTCTCTTCATTGGGCCAGAAGGAGGATTTGATACAGACGAGGTGGAAAACGGCCGTCGGCTGGGCATCATTCCCGTCACACTAGGGCCACGCATTTTGCGCGCCGAAACAGCCGCACTGGTAGCCAGCACCCTCATCC
>RFGV01000531.1 GCA_003696605.1 Chloroflexota bacterium
GATATGGAATCAGGCGGTACTACCTACCTGGATACCGGCGTGGGAGGAACCAGCTACAACTGCACATTTGATGGTAGCGGCTCTTGCCAAAACGCGCCGGAGAATACCGACCTCTACTGGTCGGTCAGACCGATTATCAATAATAAACCGGCTGGTAATTGGGCTACCCCACGCCGCTTCCGTATTGATACCAGCGGAGGCAGCTCCTGCAACAACCCAGGTCCCAACAACGACCAGATTGGCCTGTATGAACAGGCAAACTACTGCGGAAATTACAAAATGCTGGGAGTAGGTGAGTACGCTAATCCCGGAGCAATGGGCTTTGCCAATGACAGCGCCTCTTCTATCAAAGTTGGCAATAACGTCAAAGCTCTTCTGTGCAAAGATGATAATTATGGCGGTGACTGCGAGTGGTTCACTGGCGATGACCCTGATTTGAGCAACAACAGTATCGGCAACAACCAGGTTTCTTCAGTCAAAGTTGAATCAAAATGGGGCAATTGCAATCCAGGTGCCGACCAAATAGCTCTGTTTGTGGATGGTAACTACGGTGGTCAGTGCGTGGTTAAGGGTATCGGCAACTACTCCAATCCCGGGGCTATTGGTCTACCCAACGACTCTATCTCGTCGGTTAAAGTGGGAAGTAATGTGCAGGCTATTCTTTGCCGGGATGATAATTACGGCGGCGGCTGCGAAACCTTTATCAGCAATGACTCCAACTTGAGCGACAATAGCATTGGTAATGACCAGGTTTCTTCAGTCAAGGTTGAGTCCATATCGGGTGGGTGTAATCCAGATGCCAGCCAGGTCGCTTTATATGCCAACACCAGCTACGTTGGTAATTGTGTGATTCTAGGGGTTGGCAACTATCCCACCCCTGGCTCGTTGGGTAGCGTGGGTAATGATAACGCCGAGTCAATTAGAGTTGGTAGCAATGTCAAAGCCACGCTGTGTGAGCACGATAATTATCAAGGCCGCTGTGAACCTTTCACCGGGGACGATATTAACCTGGGTGATAATTATATCGGCGGCAATGTAGTTTCCTCGGTAAAAGTAGAGTCGCGAGTACAGGCCCCGGGAACGCCAGTGCTACAATCTCC
>RFGV01000532.1 GCA_003696605.1 Chloroflexota bacterium
TCCATGATGTGGACGGGCATCCCCTGCCCGGGACTATGGTTTTTAGTCCCGCTTCTCCGGCATTGAAAACGCATAGCAACCAGATGGGTTATTATGAGCTGTATTTACCCGTACCTCAAACAGACCAGCCGGAATTCACCACCATCTTATGCGGAAAAAACGGTTATTCTGCAAAGGTTTATGAAAACGTCATCATCTGGAGTGCGGGCGACTGGCAACTGAACATACGCCTCACCCCCGGAAACGACACCCTTTCCATTCCCGGCACCGATTACAGGGAACAAAACACGCAATTACCCGCGCCTCAAAGTATTGATATCGATAACCTGCGGTTAAAGTCGAATAAAGAAACGGTGATTCAAAGCCTTTACAGGCAATCGAATTGCATCCCCTCGAGCATCCGTGTGGGATTGTCATCTTCAGGAGGGTCGTGCTGCTGGGGCAGCTGTGGCATGGTTCAGGTGTATTCAATCAATACGTACACGAAACATGTCGTTCCGCATGAGTGGCTGGTTTCGTGGAACAGCCTGCCAAACATGATAGAGGGTTATAAAGCAGCTGCCGTTGCTGTAAAAAGTTATGCCATCTATTATGTGAATCACCCCGGTGCCAGTACGTATGATATCTGCAGCAGTGCCTGTTGCCAGGTTTTCGGTTCTTCCACCAATGCCACCACAAACACCGCAGTGGACCTGGTGGATGGATGGGTGTTGAAAGACGGCACACAGGTTGCCCGTGCGGAGTACAGCTCTGAAAACAACAACAAGAGCGGATATCATTGTTCAGTAGGATGGGTCACCGCCAATGGCTGCGGTGATGGTTATTTTGGCAGGAGCAATACCGGTTCGCCCTGCTATGCCGACCCCCCGGGTACAGGTTACATTCAATTCGGGCATGGAAGGGGTATGAGCCAGTTCGGTTCTGCGCGCTGGGCATCGGGGATTGGCCTCGGTTCGTGGTGCCAGGGAAATCCCTATGGCGGTTCGCCTCATGGTTATGGCACCAAATCCTGGAGCCAGATACTAAACCATTATTACAGCTATTTCCTCCTCGAAAATTGCGGTAACACGTGTAATGCCCCGGTGAATGACTACTGTGGCAATGCAATCGCGCTGAATGTATCGCCTTCCTGTAGTTATACCCAGGGTGATATTTGTGGTGCCACGCAGTCGCTGCCGGCAATCACCTGTGCCGGATATACCAGTACACTGGTTCAGGATGTATGGTACAGCTTTGTGGCAACCTCCTCCACCGCTGTGATTACCGTTGCACCCTCCCCCGGGATGGATGCAGTGGTGGACTTAAGGTCGTCAGCATGCAGCGGATCATCGATCGCTTGTTCGGATGATGGCGGTGGTGAAGGGGCAACAGAAGTCATCAATGCCTCCGGACTGGTACCGGGAAATACATATTACATCCGTGTTTATGACTATACCGGAATAAACAATCCCCCCTCAACCACAACATTCAATATTTGTGTACAGGGTGCCCCTCCCTGCTCCGGTTTATCGGTATCGGCAACACCGGTTCCCGTCAGTTGTTACGGGGGTAGTGACGGGGCGATAAACCTCCAGGTAAATGGGGGTTCATCGCCTTACACCTACCAGTGGTCTAACGGGAGTCAGTCCAGCCAGCTTATGGGTATATCAGCAGGTAGTTACCAGGTAACGGTAACCGATGCAAATGGTTGTACGACTGCAACATCCGCCACGGTTACGCAGCCTGCACCCTTAAACCTCACATTGGTGAATCTCGAAAATGTTTCCTGTTGGGGTAGCCCGGATGGCTCGATTGAAGTAACAGCCTCAGGAGGTACCCCACCCTATTCTTATCAGTGGTCGAATGGTATTACAGGACCCGTCAATGCCGGATTATACGCAGGCAGTTATACGGTTACTGTTAGTGATGCGCATGGATGCCAGCATAGCCTCAGTTTACAAATCACTTCTCCCCCTCAATTGTCAGTTGTCTTGACTGTTAACGATGCCACCTGCAACGGGTCTGCCGATGGAATGGTTAATGCAGCCGTTAGCGGTGGAACCCCTCCTTACACGTATACCTGGTCTGATGGCAGTACATCAAACCCGCTTAATGGCGTGGGTGCAGGCAATTATTCCTTAACGGTCAGCGATGACCATGGATGCAGTCTGGTACGCACCGTTACCATCCGTGAGCCGGCCCCTTTATTGGTGGGTGTCCAGACTTCAACGTATCATGGCGGTTGGTCCGTGAGCTGTCACGATGCCAGCGATGGCTGGATTCATACCCTTCCTGCAGGGGGTACCCCTCCCTATACCTTCCTCTGGTCAACCGGCAACACTGCCACCGGGCTGACACAACTACCATCAGGCCAATACACCCTCACAATAACCGATGATCACGGCTGTACTCTTGACACGATTATCCGGTTGACTGCACCCCTACCGCTTCAGGTGGATATTGCTGTTCAGGATATCTCATGTTATGGTTACCAGGAAGGTCAGATTTCAACTTCGGTGAATGGGGGCACAGCCCCGTATCGATGGTCGTGGAGTACGGGCGACACGCTGGCGAATCTGACCGGCCTTGCCGGGGGCTCTTATCAGTTGACTATTATTGATATGAATCAATGCCAAACGGATACCGTTATCCCTGTTCAAACCCCATTGAAACCGTTTGAGCTTTCAGGAAAAAGCGTGTCCTGTTATCAGGGTGCGGATGGCAGGGCTGAAATCGTCATCCCTGATACATCCCATCATTATCGGTATCGTTGGTCTAATGGGGACACATCCCGGGTGATTTCGGGTTTACCAGCCGGCATTTACATGATAACCGTTCATTCAAGCGACAGTCAATGTGTTATGATAGACAGCATCACTATCGGGCAACCCGATTCGATTGAAATCTCCCTGGAGATTACTCCCGTGTCTTGTCCGGGTATGCATGACGGCAGCCTTGAAATTTCAATCACAGGGGGCATTCAGCCCTATCAAATCCTGTGGTCTACCGGTGCCACCACTCCACGCATCGACAGTTTACCGGCCGGCTATTACGGTGTTGTATTGCGGGATAGTAATCAGTGTATTGCTGGCATGCAGCAAATTGAAATCGTGGAGGCCGGGGCTTTTATCCTCATGACCGATATCGATTCCATCAAGTGTTATGGGGATAGCTCAGGAATAATTACACTCAATCCTGTTCCCGTTGACGGGAATTATTATTTCCTTTGGTCCACAGGTGATACCACAGCCGCAATAA
>RFGV01000533.1 GCA_003696605.1 Chloroflexota bacterium
AAAAACTCCGTATGAGACACCCCATCACGCAATCCAAACGCCTGCAAAACCTGACGATTCAGCTCCAAAATCGCCTGCGCCTCTGCCCCATCACGAGGTAACGTGCGCGTCATAAACACCCCACCCTCATGAGCAACCCGCATTGGTGGCTGGGCATACTTGTGCGGCACAGCAAAAACCACTTCTCCTCCCCACACAATGGCATCCACATGATAAATATCCCCTGGCAAAAACTGTTCCAGCAAAAAAAATGACTGTTCATCACCCAACTTATCTAACCATTGCCACACTTCCGTTTCCGAACACACCTTCTTGATACCCATTGCCCCGGCTTCAGAACGAGGCTTTAACAACCAGGGGGGTGGCACCTCCGCCATAAAGGCACGCAACCGATCATAATTAAAAACGGCCGTAAATCGAGGCACAGCAATACCAACTGCCCTGGCCTGCATCCGCATGGCCAATTTATCTCGGAAAAATCGGGTCACCGACTCCCCCAATCCCGGCAAACGAAAATGCTCACGCAAAAAAGCGGCCGTTTCCACATCATAATCATCCAAAGGCACAATCCGATCAATCTGGCGCGAACGCATTAAATACGCCACACCATACACAACATCCGGCCGACGCCGCAAATCCGGCATAAAAAACACCTCATCAATCGCTGCCCAAGGCCACGACTCATCCTTTAGCTTCTCCCGTGTCAACAACAAAACACGACACCCTTCCGCGTAGGCCGCCTCCAAAAAAGTCGTCCCTTTAAAATAACTCGCCAGACACAAAATCACCGGTCGTTTCCCGTCCATATTCCACGCTTCCTTTCCCCCACTTGATTTTCAAGCACAAGATGATTATACTCCAGGTAAGAAAACATCAGCACACAAACAAACATCCAAAAACCGTACCTGAAACAAAAAGACGGTGTGGGGAACGGCCGTCTCACCAAAAACCAACAAAAATATTTGACGAAAAATTCACAAGTGCTATACTTGTTGTTCCGAAAGCAAGTGTAACAAAACAGCTTGCCATCAACAGTTAAAGGCACCTTTAACAGACACAAAGTCGCCATGCCGACGTAGCTCAATTGGCAGAGCAATGCTCTTGTAAAGCATGGGTTATGGGTTCAAGTCCCATCGTCGGCTTTGGCAAAGCCAAAAGCGGCTTTGTCGCCCTAAACATTCATGGGTCAGTGTCCCGAGCGGCAAAGGGGGCGGACTGTAAATCCGCTGGCGTAAGCCTTCGTAGGTTCGAGTCCTACCTGGCCCACTGATCTCGGTTAATTAACACCATACTGAGTTCATCTATCAATCGCCCACGTAGCTCAGGCGGCAGAGCACATTCTTGGTAAGAATGAGGTCATGGGTTCAAGTCCCATCGTGGGCTTTATGCCCCGTTCGCCCTTAGGGTGACGGGGCATTCTTGTGGCAGGTTATCAAACCTGTATCAAAACAGTTCTATCCATCCTCTGTTTTGATACAACGAAATCATAAAAAGGATCGAGGGTAAAAGCAATGGCCAAAGAGAAATTTGTGCGCGAGAAGCCACACGTCAATATCGGGACAATCGGACACATTGACCACGGGAAGACCACTCTGACCGCAGCGATCACC
>RFGV01000534.1 GCA_003696605.1 Chloroflexota bacterium
GAGAAATCACTGATACAAATCAAAAAAGAGGTTCCTGAAAACAAACGCACGCGAATTGGAAGCGTGATGCTTGTCTCACGGGCGTGGGTCGCGGATTACACCCCGCGAGCGCCGTCTCGCCGGTACAACGGCCGTAACACGATTGTCCCGGTCAGGGGGAACGGCCGTAAACCAAAGGTACCGTTGGTGAAGCAAAAAACGGCCGTGTGGCTGGACAGATTTGGTAACCAGATTGGGATTATTGAGAGGGAAAAATGACAGGCGATAAATTGAGCAGCGTGGTAACCGTAACCGATATGTTCTGTGGGGCAGGGGGATCGTCCCAGGGCGCATTTGGGGACGGTGTCGAGGTCAAGATGGCAATGAACCACTGGAAGTTAGCCATCGAAACACATAACACAAATTTTCCAGATGTTGACCACCACCAGGCCGATGTGAGCCAGATGGATCCGCGATATTACCCGTCCACGACAATTTTGTGGGCCAGCCCTGAATGCACCAACCATTCAGTAGCCAAGGGGAAGAAACGGCCGTCTGCACAAATGTCTATTTTCGGGGAAAAGGAAGACCCGTCCGCAGTTCGCAGCCGGGCAACAATGTGGGACCCGGTTCGATGGGCAGAATATCACCGGTATCAAACGGTGATTATTGAGAATGTGGTGGACGTGGTGAAGTGGCGGTTGTTTGACGCATGGCTTCATGCGTGGCGATCGCTGGGGTATGAATATCAGATTGTTTACCTGAATTCCATGTTTGCTCATTTACGGCCGTTGCCGCCATCTGATGCAGGGCAGCACCGATATGCACCACAATCGAGAGACCGTGTGTATATTGTTTTCTGGAAAAAGGGAAACAAGCGACCGAATTTGGATATACGGCCGCGTGCACACTGCCACACGTGTGGTGTAGATGTGGATGCGGTTCAATCATGGAAGAACCCACGCCGCAAATGGGGGAGATACCGCTTTCAGTATGTATACCGGTGCCCGAGCTGTGCCAATGAGGTAGAGCCGTACCGGTACGCGGCGTTTAATGCGATTGATTGGTCAATTCCTGCCCAAAAAATCGGTGAGAGAAAACGGCCGTTGAAGGAGCGTACGCTCCAACGAATCAAGGCGGGTATCGAAAAATACGGCCGTTCCATGATTGTCATTGGCGAAGATGGATCGATCCGGCAATCCGATGCCGATTACGCGCTGGTGAATCCGTTGGTGGCGAACGCTCTTTTTGAGCAGACTGGTTCGCAGCGGCGCGTGGTGTACCCCCCTGCGGCGATGGTTTACTTGCGGGGGACGAACAGCCCAAAACCCATCGATACGCCGCTTGACACACTGGCTGCCAGTGGACTGCATCACGCATTAATTGTCCCCGGTGCGTTTTTGAGTGCTTATTACTCTTCAGGTAACACAAATGTTCCCCTGTCTGAAGCAACGGGGGCGATTACCACACGGGATAGATACAGCCTTGTTGTTCCTCCATCATTCTGGATTCCATACGCAAATGGGGACGGCCGTCCTCATGGCGTAGACGAACCATTTGGCACGCAGCACACATCAAACGCATTTGGCTTGGCAACGATTCAGGGCGAGCCAGATGTCAACGAATGCGGATTCAGAATGCTTGAACCGCATGAAATTGGAGCGGCAATGGCGTTTGGTGCTGATTATATTGTGCTTGGC
>RFGV01000535.1 GCA_003696605.1 Chloroflexota bacterium
GGGGTATGGGGTGGTGTGGTTGCCAATGGGGCCAGTGTGGGCAAAACGGCCGTTTCGGTCTGGCAACCTGTTAGCCACACCAGTAGCCCTAGCCATAGATGCCACTGCCGTATTCGCACTTTGGCTCCTCTTTCAGGCTTCGTTCAGGACAATGGCTGTACGATGAATACGTGCGGCCAATGGGTCGAGCCCCAACGCAATAAGGACTTCGTCCGGACGGCCGTTTCGGTCTGGTTTCAGGTGTAGCCGCATATGCAAAACGGCCGTTTCCGTCTCCGCCTCATCCAGAGAAAGGTCAATAATTAACGGCCGTAAATCATATACCTTTCCCCGCCGTTCTTGCTCCCAGCTTTCTGCCGCCAACAACGCCTCAATACGGGCTTGCAAAACCGCCCGATCGACCGGATCCAACAACGTCACTGTGTACACTGCCTCCGAAGTAAGCGTTTGCAAGGGTGGCTCCGCCAGCGGTACTTCTCGGACATCCAACACCGTAATTCCCCCCGGCATTTTAGCAGCCAGCTGGGTTCTAACCTGTGCCGGGTCCATTTTTTCCGTCAACCAGATATCCACCAGTTCACACTCACTGGTAAACCCCAATGGTAACGCGGCTGCCAACTGCATCCGTGGCCGACGGTTAAACCCCTGCGTGTAAGCAATCGGAATGCGTGCCCGATTGAGTGCCCGTTCCCAGGCACGTGCCAAATCCAGATGACCAATAAAACGGGTTTGCCCGGTTTTGCTAAAAGTAATGCGTAATCGTTGCACGTAATTTGCTTGCATAAGGTGTATTCTAGCCCGTTGTTCGCAAAAGAAAAACATTGCCCGGAAAAGGGGTATCAGCTAAAATCCGTTAGATGATGCACATGAGAAAGCTTTGGGCAGTCTGGCTTTGGTGCGCGCTAGGGCTGGCAGGGTTGGCGGGGTGTGAGCGACCAGATCCAACAGGAAAAACGGCCGTTTTCCACCCAAACAACCACCCCACCCCTATCGTCACCCCCCACACCACATCTCGCAACGCCAACCTGATACCCCTTACCCCCCTTCCCACTTACGAAGGCACACCAACCCCTGACCCGCCCCACCTCTCCCCCAA
>RFGV01000047.1 GCA_003696605.1 Chloroflexota bacterium
GATTACAACAATCACCTCGTCAAACCCATGCTGCGCCAACATGATCGCCGCCTGCACGATCCGGAATTGCGCCAGGCAATGGAGCCAGACCTGGAATCTCTCTCTGATGTAGAAGCATTAATGCGTACCTGGGAAGGGTTATACAAACTGGAAACGGCCGTTACAGGCTGATACAATCAGACCAATGAGGGGGGCATAGCCCACGTGGTTGTGCTCCCCATCATGCCATCAAGCGATTAACGGAGCCAAAATATGGAACAGGGAAATAATTTTGGTATCGGTGAACTAATTTTTATTTTGTGTATTGGTTTACCCATTCTGTTTTTATACGTTAGCAGCATCATTTGGGCTTTTTTTGATGCCCGATCCAGAGGCAAATCTGGTTGTCTGGTGGCCTTGCTGGTGATGTTTCTCTCCTGGCCATTAGGACTCATCGCCTGGCTTATTTTTCGGCCTAACCGCCGCTGGAGGCTCTGACTGGCTGATGTCGTTTCAATGCCCGGTATGCAAACAATCCAATAGTTTGAAAATCACACATTCTTTGGAATTGTTGCCTGACTCTCGCTCGGACGAAATTACCTTGCAGGTGGTGGCATGTATTGAATGTGGGTTTGAGGGAACGGCCGTTTACGAGGCCTCACGTCGTGGACATGCAGAAAGCTGGGAACACACCGGCTACAAAACTCCTGCTGACCAACTCCATGAACTGAAAAACCTGATAAATCAATGCCCAGCCCCCCAAACACCCAAATGCGCTTGCCCCGCTCACCAGGCATTGAACCAACATAACAAAGGGGGACGGTGGTTGTTACCGGTGCAATTGGCAAACAACCAACCGTTCCCCATGATTTTACATTGGCAATCGGTCAGTGGAGATCATGACGACGGCGCCAGATAACGGCCGTTGTCATTCCACCCAGCCCAAACACAACCATTAACCAGACAACGCTTATTCCCGAACCTGTGCCAGAAACAGATTGCAGCTGAACGGCCGTTGGTGAATTCCAGCTTTCGCCAATAGACATCTCATCATGCACGCCGGCCGACTGCATCCCGATAAACTGAAACCGAATGGCACCACTCAAAACCGGCGCACAATTGGTACTCACCACCGATTTGGGCACCCGCCACTCATACGTATTGCCCACACTCTCCCCATCTGTCGCTGGGCCAGTGTAATAAGGCGTATTGTTGATGCCCATTCGCGCCTGCACCTCATCTGCCTGTGGCCGATAGGTCACCATCAAGTCATTAAATGGATCAACGACCCCATCGTTATCACAGTCAAACACAGCCCCAACCCGATGAACCACAGGCGGATTGCTGGCATCGGTCACATCCACCCGAAAGTACAAATAATTGGTTGACGCGCTCCCATCGGTGGCTACCCATGCCGTAAGAAGATCAATCACCTCTGGGGAGATGGTTGCCGTGGTGTCACCAGCCCCGTCTGTCATGTAAGGGTCGGGCGCGGCGTTTGTCCAATTGGTATCAACCATGCCATCGTTAGTATCTATAGTGAGGTAAATAGCATGAACGGCCGTTACACCACCGGCAAACATTACCCCCAACACAATGACAATCAACCTCCATACTCGTTTTAACATTACAAAAACTCTCCCTCAGCCAATTTTCTATAAAACTGCATCAATTATCTTTTTCATGTCTTACAAAATTGCTTACCACCCGCAACTTCCTGCCCATTCTTGCGTAATGGGTCAATAGCTGTAAACAGGTCAGGGTGAACCAGTGCGGACACGTAACAAAGGGAAGTGCAGGATGGATAGAGCAAAAACAGCCATACAAGCCCAGCCAGAAATCAAACAACTCCAAACATTTGCCAGAAATTTGAGGCAATGGCTCATAGAAAGCCTGGCAGAAGATGACAGGCAGGCTGTGAGTGAGTCTCGGATCAGGACGTTGCTACGGGCAGCCAATTTGGTTGATGTTTCTCTCTTGCGGGATTTTGAGCAATTGATGGAGCAAGAAACGGCCGTTCGTGTTATGCTATACGATTTACTCCGCGAAACTGGCCTGGCTGAAGAAGTCCAATTGGATGCAATAACAGCAGAGGAAGGGCAAGAAACGGCCGTTCCCTGGCTCTCTCTCATCCTCACCGCCTTCGCCTGGCAACAAAACTACCCACCCCACCTGCTTGATCCCCTCAATCTGCCACCTCACTACACCCCAGCCGGACTTGTCCTGAGCCGCACAGCTACTTTCCTGCGGCAGCAGGTAGGGCGTTCTGCCACCAGCCGCGAACGGATTGCCCGCAAACTGACACCTGAACCAGACAAACCCGATGCCCGTCCCGCCCCGCTGTCGGAAACAACATCTACAACGCGACCACTCATTCCAGTCCGGTATCCAGAAATAGCACGGGAAACTGTACGCCTGACCAGTGATGAACTGCCGCCAGAACAAACGGCCGTTCGCGGCGATCCCATCACCATCACACCGGCTGACTTGCCCGCCCCACCACAACCACCCCCATCACCAGCCACAACACCCAACCCCGCCATCGCCCAAACATTTGTTGCGGCCATTCGCAAACGGTTCGGCCGTTCCTCGCCACAACCAATGCTGATGACACGGCTGCACGTTGTCGTACAAACCCAGCCAGACGGCCCACCGTTGCCGGGATTACAGGTAAAAGTTTGGTGCAAAAGCGTATCGGGGTCTGTAGCGGGAGTAACGGATGAAAACGGCCGTTTTCAGGCACAACTCCCCGTCCCGCGCCAGGGCAGCCTCACCTACCACGTCCAAATCATCTGGCCACGCAATCTCGGCGGCGAAAAAGAAGAAAAAGCCATCAGCCTCAACGCCGACCGCACAACATTTACCCTGCCCTTCTACCGGCAATACCCCACCCACACCACAACCTAAAGGGAACATCCATGACCAAACCAATTATTATCACCGATCCGGATACTGACCGTTACCACACCTTTGGCTACATAAGCTGGTGGCAACAAGAAACTGTCCGCCAGGCCACCGTACTTGTTGTTGGCGCGGGTGCGCTCGGTAACGAAGTACTCAAAAACCTCGCCCTCATGGGCATTGGCCAGATACTCATCGCCGACTTTGACACCATTGAAGACAGCAACCTGAGCCGTTCAGTCCTCTTTCGCGCTACCGATCGCGGGAAACGCAAAGTAGATGTCGCGGCTGAACGAGTTAAAGAACTGAATCCAGATGTACGGGTCAAACCGTGGCACGGCAACATCAACTACGAAATGGGATTGGGTGTGTTTCGCCATGTAGATGCCATCATCGGTTGCCTGGACAATCGGGAAGCACGTCTTTCACTTAATCGTTTTAGCTGGGCTGTAAACCGCCCCTGGGTGGATGGAGCTATCCAGGAATTGATGGGGATCGTCCGGGTATTTTGGCCGGGTCAGGGGGCGTGTTATGAATGTACGCTAACCGATCTGGACTACCAGATCATTAACCTGAGATATTCATGCCCCCTGCTTGCCCGCCAGAACATCCTGCAAGGCAAAGTCCCCACCACACCAACCAGCGCGTCTATTGTAGCGGGCTTTCAGACTCAGGAAGCCCTGAAGCTGATTCACGGAATGGAAGTACAACCAGGCAAAGCCATTCTCATTAATGGCCTGACAAATGACATTTACACCACCGAATATCCGGTAAAAGCAGGGTGCATGAGCCATGCCACGCTGGATCCGATTGTAGAATTGCCAGAAGCCACGGCCGAATCTACCACCGTAGCCGAATTGCTGGCCATTGCCCGCGACAAGCTGGGGGCAGAAGCCATACTGGAATTCGACAGCGAACTGGTGCTCTCCATGACCTGCCCTGAGTGCGGCACAGAAACGGCCGTATTTCGCCGTATGGCCCGCCTGTACGAAAGCGACGCCCAATGCCCCCACTGCCACAACCAAATGGACATGAACCTCACCCACCGCATCACCGGCCATGAACCCTTCCTGCACTACACCCTGGCCCAACTCGACATCCCGCCACTGGCCATTATTCGTGCCCGCAACCACCAACAAAGCCTTTACCTGGAACTCACCGGCGACTGTCACACCTTTCTTACCTTCACCTAACCCCAAACTGGTGCAACCAGGAACACACAATTCACGTAATACTCTCTGACAGACTTTGCAAACCAATTAGCCAGAATGGAGGAAACAATCAATGGCAAGCATTAAAGTAATTATTTACGACCCGACCGGCTCCAAGAAAACCCCCGTAGAACTGCCGGACGATGTACCCATGCGGCGACTGATCCCGGCGCTGGTAAGCAAAATGGGGCTCCCCACTACCCAGGGCGCAAACCCGATCACTTACCGGTTAGACCACCGGGCATCAGGCAAACGGCTGGCTGATGATGAATCGCTGGCTGACGCTGGTGTGAAAGAAGATGATATTCTCAGCTTGTTCCCGGAAGTGACAGCCGGATAAGGGGATGAGTTGCAGAATTTTAGCCAACAGGTTTGATAGCTGTTCAGGATAAATGAGCAATGGCATTTAATATCAGGGAAACACGGCTGCGGAATGATTATGCCCGCATTCAGGAACTGGTAGAGCGAAGTGAATTTATTCACGTCGTGGCCACAGAAGGCAATCCACCAGAACGGTACCGCATTCGTTTTACGTGCCAGGGCGTGGAGCGATTGCGTAGCAACGGCCGTCCTGTCTTGCGCGAACACCACGAAGTCACCATCTATCTGCACGCCGAATACCCACTCAAACAACCTCAGCTCAAGTGGCTCACCCCCATCTTCCACCCCAACATTCATGTCACTGGGGCAGTCTGCATCGGCGCGTGGTGGCCTGCCAAAACACTGGATGAACTACTCCTGACGCTGGGAGAAATGATTCAGTACAAAAACTACGATCCCAAAGACCCGATGAACTCACGGGCGGCGGCCTGGGCGCTGCAAAATCGCCACCTGTTCCCCATTGACAAACGAGAATTGAAAGGGAAATCTGTGGCAGACATGATTGTACTGGGCGAAACGGAGACAGAGGCAGATGACCTCGGCATCAACATCCTCTAGCACGACAAATTTAACCAAACTGCCGCGCGTGATGCACCCGGAAGTAGCCACGCTGGCCCAACGGCCGTTTCCCCCACTCCACCACTACATCCACCACGGCCAGCCAGCTACCACCGATGAGCTGATTGTGTTGGTCAGCCCCGAAGCCCTGCGCCAAATTGACAACCATAGCCAACAAGACCTGACACAAGAACTCGGTGGCGGCCTGCTGGGTACAGCTTACCGTCACAATGGGCAAGTCTTTGTCCATATCACCGCTGCCCTGCCTGTCAACTCGCCTGATCATGGCCCCATCCACTTCACTTTTACGGCCGATGCCTGGCGTCAGCTGCAACAAGAACGGGACGCCCAATATCCGGCGCTGGAAATCGTGGGCTGGTTTCACACCCATCCAGATTTAGGCGTCTTTTATTCCAGTGATGATGTTGTCGTTCATTCCGCTGCATTTACCTTGCCCTGGCATGTGGGGCTGGTAGTTGACCCTGTACGACAAGAAGCGTGCTTTTTTGGCTGGGTCAATGGGGAACTGAAGGCGCTGGGTGGCTTTTATGAAACGGCCGAATTTGCCCACGATACCGCACCTGAATCGGCCGTTTCCTGGCGCACCATCACCACAACCGTTCACCAACCATCCCCGCCCCCTGCCCACCCC
>RFGV01000536.1 GCA_003696605.1 Chloroflexota bacterium
ATCGTAATGCTGCGCGGAACTTGTTTTCTCAAATGCCGGCGGAAATTAAACAAAAAGTGGGGTTGCGAAAGGAAGAGGTGGTTGACGTAAGTGGGGCCGGCGGAGACGTGAAGAAAGCAGCGAAATTGAAGGATTTGGGAGAAGGTCTGCAAATCCCGGATCAATTGACCAGGGTTGCAGTGGTCGTCCGCCCGGTCTAGCGGGTGGAACCGCTAAACTTACACGTTTTTCCCATCCGTCCTAATGCGGTTGCAGTGGTCGTCCGCCCGGTCTAGCGGGTGGAACTGTGCCTCCGCTTTGGGCAGCAACTCACTAAATGGGTTGCAGTGGTCGTCCGCCCGGTCTAGCGGGTGGAACATCCGATGTTAGCAGCCGGCCACTTTGACCACCATGGTTGCAGTGGTCGTCCGCCCGGTCTAGCGGGTGGAATAATAAGTGTTGATGACTTCTGAACTCAGATCGTTATGTTGCAGTGGTCGTCCGCCCGGTCTAGCGGGTGGAACACACTATAGGATTGCGCAATTTATGTGGAATACTGGTTGCAATGATCGTCCGCTCGGGATAGGAGTGGAACGTCACAGCCGGTCAATAGCAATGTATGTCTGCCCGGATTGGCGGGTGGAACTGTTTGTATCTGCGAGGTTGAAGAGAGATTATGGTTCGGATAATGGTAATTCTACGAAACATAAATTTGCAAGAAGAAAGAGAAAGGTATGATCCGGTACGTGTGTGCTATGTGTCCGGGACTCGATCTTCCAGCTCACATTCGTTATAGGCTATATGCTTATCCACGAACGCCTGAACATATCGAATTCACCATTTTGGATTCGGGAGCGTTCGGGTTATCGCGTGCCGGCTCACGCATCGGTGTAAAGCACATGCACAAGCTGGCAGCATATTATGAGCAGTATGTCGGCGAGGGTGTATGTTGTGTCGCGCCAGATGTCTACCTGGACCCTTCGCAGACCATGCGGAATTGGGATTGGTGGCAAAAACATATGGGCGTCCCTGTTGCACCAGTGATTCAGTTTCGAAAAGAGAGACAAATTGATTTGTATGTGGCCCTTCGACAAGCGCGGTATTATGCCCATTGGGAACCGGATATTGTGTTTATTTCAAATCCTGGCTTGCGAGCAATTGAAAGTTCTGAAATAGCAGTTGTCTGCCGGGTGATCCGGCAGGTTACAGGGGCACGTTGGTTGCATAATCTGGGCGCTGGTTGGGACCCGGCGGACATTATCGCCTGGCGGGAAATGGGTTGTTTTGACAGTATCGACAGCATTGCTTATTACACCGATGCCCAGTCTGGCTGGGCCTGGCGTATGGATGGCAAGCGCACCCTATGCAAGAGAGAATGGTTAGATATAGCAAGAGATAATGCCCAAGTTGCGAATGTTCTTGCTACCAACATGAAAGGGGGTAAGACATGCTAAACGCTAGACGATTGGCATTTTTGAGACAAGGGCTGCTTGAATTGCCGGACTTGCCTGAACTGCATCAAGTTGGCAGGAATGGCGAAGAGTTAGCCACAGATGAAGCCGCTGTTTGGAAGCGTGTTTTGAATTATCGTATTGCAAAGCACATACAACCCCAACGAATTTTGGAAACACATGCGGGTTTAGGTATTTCAACTGTGCTGTACATGCATGCATGTCCCAGTGCAGAGATTGTTGCATTGTGTGATTGGCAACAAGCAACAATCACAGGACAATTTGACTTGATTGATGTAGACCCTTTTGGTTTGCCATATGACTGTCTTGAATTTGTGTGTTCTTATTTGGCCCCTCAAGGCGTATTGATGGTTAGTAACGGAGAGGCCTTGGCAGTGTGGCGCAATTTGCGCAGGCAACAATATATTCCCACGAGTAATTTTGGCAAACGGATGCCAGTATGGGTTTGTAATGAGTACCTGCCACGTATTGCAGAAATAACACAAGTTCCAGTTCGTTTTTTCTATGCTTTTCCCAGTTCAATCCGCGTGATTTTGTCAAGGCGTACCTTGCCGGATGCGTTATGGCAGGGCTGTAAACAATGGATGTGGTGGTTAGAGAGATATGCAAACCAAACACAAAATCGATTATTCTGACGCAATGCATATCGCGGATTCATTGCTGGTATTGTTGGCCCCGGCATGTGAGCGGGTCGAGATTGCCGGGTCCTTGCGCCGGCATCGACCACAGATTGGGGACATTGAAATTGTTGCTGTCCCCCGTTACAATGTAGTATACAATTTATTTGGCGAACCAATTCAGCAGGATAGTCTTGTTAACGATATATTAAGTCAATTGCAATTTAAGACAATCAAATCAGGACCCCGATTTAAACAATTCGAATACCAGGGAATCAAGGTCGACTTGTTCCTGGCAAATGAAACAAATTGGGGGGTAATCCTTGCCCTACGCACTGGTTCGGCCGATTTTTCGCATTGGCTGGTCACGCCGCAAGTGCAGGGAGGGGCTATGCCGGCGGGCATGCAGTGCCAAGGCGGATACTTGAGACGACATGGAAAGACCCTGACAACCTTGGAGGAGCAGGATTTGTTCGCACACCTGGGGCTGGAGTGGATTTCACCCTTAGAGAGAGAGGTAGGGCTTTGGAACCGACTTTGACAACGCGTTGGTTTTATCATCATTTTGAGCAACAGGTGGTTGAGCCAGGGTATAAGACTTGTGCCGTGTGTGGATTACCTACCTCGCAGGCGGTTGAGCTTAAGAAAATCTTGCGCAAGACTTTCACGGATCATGAGGCCTTACGTGCCCCTGGATCAATGCATGCTTGCCCGGCTTGTGAATGGTACATGGGCCGGCAGGACCTGCGCCGTTCGGGCTGGTGGTTAACGGCATCGGAGGCAAGGGAAGTTAGCAAGGCGGAATGGTGGCCGCTGTTGCGCCAACACATTCTGGAGCCGCCGGTGGAGGACGGATATTACCTGATCAAGCCCCTGGGCCTGGTGGGGAAGCACCTGGCGCTGCACGCCCCACTGAACATGGCCGGCAATCCCGTTCGGCGGGTGCGCTTCGATGTGCACACGCTGGATCTGGACCATCGATTCTTGGACCTGGTGATGGCCGCGCATCGATTGCGTGAATATCATTCCTGGCACGAGATTCAGAGTGGGAATTACAACCCGGCTTTGGTCGCTCGATGGGATGATCTGGGAGAGTTTCATGCTCTGGTCACGTTAGTGCAACCTTATTTGTTTACCCCCTTCATGACATTAGCTGAATTCATATGGAGTAAGAATCATGCGACGTGAAGATTTGCAAGACATTATCCCTGGCCTGGATACTGACCGTTATCTCTACGCTTTGCAATTGTTAGAGATCTTGTGGCGGAGCATCTGGTGGTCATCTACGGCTGATTGGGGAAGGTATCGACGGGAGATCTGGACCATGTTCGCCAACTGGACCCGATCTTCGGCCCGTCGGTCGCGGGACATCTCAGGTTTCCTGGCGAATTTTAGCCGATATGCACAATTGCAGGCCATCGGGACCAATGCGGAGGAACGCGAGGTCATAGCGAGATTGCTGGCGTTGCCTTATGATGAACAACGCCAGATTATCCGCCAGTTTCGGAATGAAGGAAGCACAATACATGGCATCTTCCGAGTGTATCGGGATGCCCGCAAGACTGAAATTGAAGCAATAAGATCGGAGGAATCCTATGAAGAAGCGTAATTACATCTACATTGAAGGTATTGCCACGGCCCTGGACCCTATCCATCAGGGAGGGGACACGACAGGGGGCACGATTGCAGAGTTTCGACGCGAATTGACGCGGGTGGATAATGTCTATGAGTATATGCCGGTCATCTCGGCCAATTCGATGGCCGGCCTGTTGCGCCGTGAGACGGTGCAATGGGTACTGGACCAGATTGGTTTTGAGAAGTTTACGGCAGACCAGTTTCGGCAGTTTGATATCCTGACCAGTGGCGGGGGACGTGTAACGGCGGCAAACACCCCGGGGTATGTAGATTTGTTCACCGAAAACGAGCTACGAGAATTGTTCCCGACGGTTTCGCTTTTCGGTGGCAGTATCGGGAACCGGATGATCAAGGGCCGGGTGCGCGTTGATCCGGTGGTGCCAATCTGTGTTGAGATGAAGCAACGGTTGCCGGCAGAGTTGCACGAGCTGGCTGACCGGTGGCACATCGAGGACATGTTGCAGGAGCTGAACTTTTCGGCAATGGACAACAAGGAAAGTTCAGACTGGCGTGATTATTTGGACCCGCTGGCATTGGAACAGTGGAAATCCGAAAAGGAACAACGGGCGCAAAAAGGCCAGGCACCGGACAATAACGTTAAAATGCGCTATGGCGTGGAATGCCTGGCAGCCGGCTCTATGTTTCATCTGGGTTTTCTGCTAAAAAATCCGACTGAGGTCGAATTGGGTACATTCCTTGGCGGTCTGGGGTATTACTTTGAAAATCCGATCATAGGCGGAAAATCCAACCGTGGCTTTGGCCGGATTCACATCGATCTCAAGCAATACAAGTTGCTGGGATTCCAGCGCGAGGAGGGCGAATTGGCAGTGGGCGCAGTTCAGGCAGCCAGTGAGTTCCTGGCCGGCAATGCCGAACGCATTAAGCAGTTCATTCGGGAGGGATTATGAGTTATCAGGCCTTGAGAGTCACTGCGGAACTTATGGCCCCGGTGATTCTGGATCGCCGGCAGCCACTGGATGGCATCCTGGCCGCCACGCGGATCGAAGACCCGGAGCTGCGCCGGCGCGACCGGGAGTTTCGCCGGTTTAAGCGCAATGTTGAACGCTTCGGATATGAAAATGCCGTGGCGTGGTGGAAGCAACATGGCTGGGAGGTACCGGAGGATTGCCATTTTTTGCCTCTGGCTGTTTTCGGCCATGGGCACGAGCACGGTCTATGGGTGTATTGCTCGTCCTTTGCCATTCTGGATGAATACGAACGGGGGCTTACCCATTTTCACAAGCGTCTGGATTGGGAGCTGGCCGGCCAATGGGTTGAGCCGTCACATAAACGAATCCAGACAGGCAAGGGGGAGTTTAAAAATCAGCGGGTGCCTTTGATGTATCAGGCTGTTAATACAGTAACCTGGTACGTTAAAGGGAATTACAATGAGATTGTGGAAACGCTCAATCAAACTTACGAGCTTTTCAAGAAGCGCAACCGGGGCTATGGCCAGGTGCGGAGCTGGCAGGTAGAACAGATAGAGCATGACCGGTCGGTGTTCTCCGAAGATGGTGAAATCATGCGCCCCGTGCCGGCCAGGTTGTTGGAGTCGATGGGCATTGAAGGCAATTTTGTGTATGAGTATACGACTTATCGCCCTCCATATTGGCAGCCGCGTTATGCGACCCGATGCGCCGTAGGAGGGAAGATAAATGAGAAGTGAATTCCGGTATCTGGGGAAGCCGGCCTCTTCTCCCACCAAAGAGTTGGACACATTTCCGGCGCCGGCGCATTTGACGATGATCACGTTAACCAGTGGTAACTGTTCCCTCTGCTAAAGCAGGGGGCTTTATCCCTGGCGCTATGCCATTTGATCTGGCATATCCGGGATGTACGGTTGAGTTACAGCAACCTGGCGAATATTTTTCGCCGCGACTATGTCAGCGTGGTCAGCGAATCCACACCTGACGCATTTGAAAGTGGATTGATTAGGACGATTAGACTTAGAAACATGTCCACAACAGGGACATGTTCGTGAGGTATTACGAGGATCAATGTATATTACACGAACACCGGCTAATCTGGCTTTGTACTCAATTTTCTGTTGGAGGTCATAAAAGGTCCAGCTATGCAAACCGTATCGCTGATTGCGACGAACCGTAACACGACCGCGAATACCACTCAATTTTTCAAGAGCGATAGCGCGGTTGGTGCCTTGCGCAAGATTTACGATTTGCTTACTAATTTCGTGGTTAACATGTTTGGAAAATCGAGACTCACGACCGGATTGTTTTTTGGCAAGCCGCTTAGCCTGGCGTGTTCCTACTTTCTGAAGGTGTTTTCTAAATGCCTTTCGCTCAGCACGCTTTTGATTCAAAGCATCACCGGCATAGATGTTTCCATCCGAGTTGGTGGCAATGTTGACAATGCCAAGGTCGATGCCGAGAACATCTTCAAAATCCGCTGGATCAGGCTCTTCAATCTCACATGTAGCAAACAAATAAAATTCGTCACGGAAAAAAACAAGGTCAGATTCACCTTGCTGAGATTGAAGCAATTCAAGCTGATGTTTTCCAGCAGAAAAGGGAATATGCATTCGACCTTGCGTAGTCCAAATGCTAACGGTTTGATTATCGAGATTCCAGCTAAGAATACGGCTATCATAGGCAATGGCGCCGTATTCACGAAACGTTCGTTTCGTTTCCTTATCCAGTTTATAAGCATCGGCAACCTTGGCAATGACACGAACTGTCATTTGCGCCGACAAACCGAATTGTTCTCGAACGTCATAGTAGACCAGCTTATGCAGGTCATATTTCTTAAACGTTTGTTCGGACCAGGCAATATCGCTGATATAATTCGCAGCCTGGTTGGCAGTACGAATTGTATCAAGCAATGCATTTTTAGATTTTTGGTTGGTGTTGAGTTTAACCTTAGCCACTAGTTTCATATATAGAAAATTGTAACATATAAGTTCGATGTTGCCAAATCTATGAAAGGAGGTAAGGCGCATTCCTCTCCCGCTTTTAAGCGGGAGAGGAATGCGCCAATTTCTATGAGTTGACGGCGTTTTGCCCGGTGACACACCAGCCGGATTTTTACACGGTTAAGATCCAGTATGCTCCGAATGAGCAATGCATCGAGTCGAAGAGTTTAAAGCTTTATTTGCAATCCTTCCGAGGCGAGGGCAAATTTGCAGAGCAACTGGCATCCGAAATCGCGCAGGATATTCACGTGCAGGTCAGGCCGGACTGGGTTCGGGTTGTTTTAACGCAACATGTGCGTGGAGGAATTGAATTGAAGGCAATTGCAACGGTGGGAGAAATGTAGGTCGTTAAACAGCATCAATTCGAGCCGGTCTCGGCGGGGATTTTGGTCCCACCGAGGCCGGCTTTTTTATTGTCAACGAAACCTTAAAAGTTTGGGAAGAGGCCGAAATTGGTCGAAAAAAGGCTTGACAACTA
>RFGV01000537.1 GCA_003696605.1 Chloroflexota bacterium
ATCGCAACGTGTGTACAGACATTACCTTACTCTCCACTTGCACATGTCGGGTTCGATCTCCCGCATGCGCTTCTCCAAGGCCTCTAGCGAATCATACGATTCGCTTTTGAAGGCCGGCATGTCCCCTTTGTGGAACGAGATTACGTATGTGACCCCGTCCACGTCCTGGACCTCACAAACCGCAGCGCTATAACTATCCTCTGGCGCGCCATATTCGACCCAGAGTCCGCGATCAACGTTTTTAGCCAACTTTTGACTTACCATTTGAGTTCCTCCTATGTCTAATTGTTCCCTCTCGTTTTCTTGATAGTATTATACCGTATAACTATATAGTTGTCAAGTCTTTTTTCGACCAATTTCGGCACCATTCCAAACTTTTAAGGTTTCGTTGACAATAAAAAAGCCGGCCTCGGCGGGGATTTTCGCCCCACCGAGGCCGGCGCAAATCGGCAACAACCCCTATGTGTACTTCCGAAGTTCTGGGAACCGTGCCGCAAGACGATTGTAACTGGCTATATCACGTCGTTTCACCTGGGCCAGGCCGTGGTACTCCACTGCCTTTTTCGTTAACCTCGCCGTGGTCCTTTCCTGCAATCCCAGATCCTTGTAAATCTGCAACAATGGCAAATCATGTTCGACCACATAAGCAGCAATATCCAGAAGCTCCCAATGCATAAGCGGACAACAACGATATTTCCCGTCCTTGTAGCGATAAATCGTAGGATGGGGCTGCCCCTCCCAACGCCGGCTCAAAGTGATTTTTCGCGCCTTGCTTTCCTCTTTCGAGAGTCCCCAATACCAGCCATCCCATTCCGCACGATCTACCATGTTCTGCAAATCCTGATCTCCCAGATCCCGAACCTCTTTCCACGATAAATCTGGATGAGTGCCGGCATGATCCGTTTGCACAATGTGTAAATTGATGGGCCAGCGCTCAAGAAATGCATCAATTACCTCGGCATAATTGTGTAAATCCCAGGTCTCCGAAGATGCCAGAAAATACATGGGCATATCCGGTTCCACCTGGTACAACATATGTGCCAGGCAAATGCTCTGCTTCCCAAATGAGATGGAAGCATAGGACCGTGGCGCAAGACGGCGCATGGCTTCAATCCCCTGGAGCGCAAAAGCTAATCGCTTCTGGCGTTTCTCCATTCCCATATACACTTCGCCGGCCAACATCTGCTTTTCAAATTCGTTCACCTGACCGCCTCCACTCATACAATGCTATGGCCAGAGCTGCTTCTACCGTCAAACCAGAGATCTTCCCTTGCATCGGAATAACAGCCTTCTGCTCGGCCTCAATCTTACGCGGAAGTCCGCTCGTTTCTCCGCCAATGGCAATTATTTGAACTCTCGCCCAATCCACTTCCCACAATGGCCGGCAATAACGTGTCTCCAACGCCAACAATCCCTCGGCTGCCGGCCAGGCCTCGATAGGCGTCAAGTCAACTCGCCCCCGGGCTTGAAATAGATTCCCTTTCAAATAGGCCGCCGGCGATTCCAGTAATAAAATCTCTGTAATCCCAAAAGCCTCCGCCGTGCGATAGGCCCGGTTCAGATTACGCCCGACTCGATAAAGAAGTACTTTCATTCGAATATTGACCGATATAATGCCATGTGATCCTCTGGCCGGCCAAAGCCATAAGCCTGCATTTCGTCCCAGATTCGATCCGGGGACCAGCCCTGGCACTGCCGGCGATACAATCCAATAAATGCTCCTGTACGATGCGATCCCTTCCAGCAATGCACAAAAGTGATATAATTCGGATCTAAGACATCCAGGATATTTGCCGGCAAAGGTTCGTGTTCCGAAAGAGGACAACGCACAAACTCCACCCCGATCCGCTGATAAGAGGCCGGCTTGAAAAGCGGTGCCCGATCTCGCAAATCAATAACCCGCTGAATCCCATAGCGCCCCACAGCTTCAGCCAGATCCCGCAAGCGATAATGTCCTCCGCGAAACAACCACGAATCTACCTGCCCAAAATTGCAGATCACTTCACCATCACCCGCCCCATCCCGCGCCCCGTATGATAACCCACGCCTGTGAATTCTGCGAAGTGCGCCAGTGCCCAACAGGCTCGTTGCTGATCATCGGGCAGCTTACCAATGCGGTATTCTACCTGGCCAACAAAGCCGGCCAGCCAGTAACCTCGTTGCGGATATTCCACTTTGCGACTCTGGCCATTCATGTAGGCACAGACAATCTCTTTTATTTCAATAACCGGCAAGGCCGCCCCGCCCACTTTATGCCACAATGTTGCCAGAGGAAGGAAAACCAGGCGAGGCTCAGGCAACACATGGAACTGCCCGGAAAAACGCCAGCAGGTGGGCAACACGAAATGCAAAGCAATTCGATCTCCCTTCGGCTGCGCTTTTTCCCATAATTCCGTCAAAGACACCATGGCCTCAACCCGGGCATCACTACAGCCGGCACGAAAGGCCTCGATCACGGGGCGCGTAACCAGGCCGGCAGTTATGCTGCCATCGTCATTTCGCCATGCCGCATAGGGCTTTAATCCTGCATTTATATCATGCAACAAGGTGGCCAGATCCGGGTTGCCGGCTCGTAGCCGATCCATAAGGCCGGCGTGGGCAAACTCGCCAGGAGAATGCCCATTGCGATTTAGCCGGCTGTTAAATGTAGCCAGAAATGCAAGCATCTTTCCCCCCTTTCATTTTGTTTCTGTCTGCATCTCACCTTTTTGTGCTCTCCAACTTTTTGTATCCCCTAACAGCTTGAATCTGTTGCAACTCATTCGTCTTCATCGCGGCCCTCGATAATAAACGCCTTTTTGTATCCTCCAACGGATCAAAGGGATTGCAACTCGTGAATATTATCGCAACACGTGCAGCGACTTTTTGTATCCTCCAACGGATCGAATAGGTTGCAACAGGTGGCCAACCGCCAACATCGGTCTGGACTGCGGCTTTTTGTATCCTCCAACGGATCGAATAGGTTGCAACTTGCAACTTCCCAACCAACGGCAATGCTGCTCCGCTCTTTTTGTATCCTCCAACGGATCGAATAGGTTGCAACGCGATAATACTCGCGGTCATGACGCTCACAATATCTCTTTTTGTATCCTCCAACGGATCGAATAGGTTGCAACCGCGTCAGTGCGGGATGACGTCGAAGTGCCGGCAGCTTTTTGTATCCTCCAACGGATCGAATAGGTTGCAACCAGTGCGCTAATGCTTTGAGCAATTGCTTCATCTCCCTTTTTGTATCCTCCAACGGATCGAATAGGTTGCAACCCAGGTCGCAATCGAAACAGCCTGTCCCGTGGCCACCTTTTTGTATCCTCCAACGGATCGAATAGGTTGCAACCCCCTACATCTTGTGCCTTGTCACTCGATTTGTTCCCCAAAAACACAATATCTTGTATTCCTCGCTTTTGCCACTTTCTCAACCCTTCTTCCCGCGCCAAAACCCCGTCTGTTTGCGAAAATTATCACCCCAACGCGCGGCCTCTAATGCCATTCGTGCATTGTGCAAAGCAAGTTCACGCCATGGTGTTTTATCATCATAGATTGGCTCAACCCCTCGGGATTGCCAGCGTAAGCCTGCTTTTGCATCCTCATAGTACGCTGTACTATCTATGCTATCCACGCAACCTAGCTCTGCCCATCCCTGAATGTCATTTGTGTCCCAGCCGGCCCCGAGGACATGGATCTTTATATCATCCCCCAATATCCCACGAATCAAGTTGCACGCCAACACCACCTTGCCGGCCACATTATGGCTATTCTCCAATGGATTCGCCAGACAAATCAAGCCATGCTCTTTCCAATCATCCCACTGATTGTAAAACTCTGCCTGTGTCATAATCGAATCCAGATCATTTAATCCTCGCCGGCACTCAAGAATTGGAACCACTGTGCCATAGCCAGCCTCATGCCAGCGTTTCCACAAATCCATCGTTTGCTCTGGGCGTTGGCGGGCATTCGGAGCGAGGCAGACAACGCCGCCTCGCTCCTGATACCACCTGGCCAAAGATTCGAGATCATCAAAAAGCCGGCCTGTTCTCGCCGCCCAATCCCCACAATGCAACCAACATTCCTCAGCCCAATCCGGGATATTCCCTGGATAAGCCCGAATCACATGCTCCCGTGGATCGTTCTCGTATTTCTGCTCATCAAACAACGTGAATATAACCCTTAACGACATACTACCGTCCCCGTCCCTAACGTTCCATCTAAAAGCCCCTGTCGCAATTCATCCTTGTTGTCCTCCAGGTATTCGTCATATTGATCTCGTAAATCTTCCTCCTCAAGCCCAAATCCATCCCGCCAGACAATCTTGCAAAGCCCAAAACCTCGCGCGCTTTGGCCCCCTAACGTGCCATCCCACGCCTCATATGTGTCAATGGCAGATGCCAAAGCCCCCACTTCGAGAGGGCGCGTATAAGGAGATAACCCCAGGCGAACCAACAGAGGCGTACCCTTCGCCAATACCTCAAACGTAAACGGCATTTGTCCGCGCTCTACGCGCCCAGAATGGCGTGTCAGTGTTTCCTCATCCAACATATCAAAGATACTGACCTTGCTTTGTATGCCGGCCAATGCCAGAGCATCGTTGTTCTCTTTGCAAACCAGCCACGCATTAACCGACAAATTGCTGTTGCCCAAGATGAACCCATCCGCACTGCCGCCAATCAATGCCAGATGCGGATAACGCGCCATAATAACCTGGCGCAACCCAAATGAATTACCCGGTTCCTTTGCTCCTTTCTCAATGTTATTGCCATTATAAAGCAGGGCCGCTATTCCTCCTGGGAGAGAATCAAAATCAATTTCCAACTTGCGCAGCAAATACAACATCGAGGGCTCACGAATGATTTCGTGACGAATACTGTTGGCAGAAAAGGCCGGCACTTCTAAACCCAACTGTCGATCCGTCCGCAGATGGCCTACATCAAAATGCAAGACATGATCCCCTTGGGTCGCCACTTCGCGCCCTACCCGTTCAGCGTAGGCCTCACTTTGATCCTTGCGTACTTGAGCCCAGCGCCGGCCCAACATCACAATAAACTGAATGGTGCTGCTTAGCTCATGCAAAACCAGCGCATCCAGAGAGGCCGGCAAAGAAAACAGCTTGAGCAATAAATCATCACGGGCAGTAGATGACATGGGAATTTGCAAATCCTGGCATGCCAGAGACCAGAATTCACCCAACGTATTCGCGCGAACAGCCGCAAGCTGAAAGCGAGAAGTCAATCGCTCATACCGCTCTGCTCCTTCAAACAAGCCCTGTCCATCACCCGCCCCATATTCATCAACGAAGATATAAGTCAATGCCGCAGCAATAAATTGGGGCAATGTAGCTTTCTCGAAAATACCGGCCATATCCGGTGGAACAGGCAGGGCCTGGCACAAATTATTAACCTCCTCTTGCGTGGGAAGACGCCCCACATCCTGAAATCCAACAAACTGCTTTTGGCGCCGAAACAAGCTAAAGTTGCTCTTATCGGCCTGGCCCGGATCGTGATGGCTCAGCGGAGCCAGAAACTGAAGCTTCAACCAATAAACCTTCGAATGCTGTGGAACAATAGTTGTTGTCATGATTAGCCTCCTTTTTGGACAACAAACAAAGTAACAATGAACTCATCCTTGGTACGCCAATATGAAAGGTTGGTCTCCATCTCTACAACCGTGAACACCCCAACCTGATCGATAACATTAAAATTGTGGAACAACGAATTCTGTATAGCCTGCTTGCTGAACCCAAGATCATACACAGAACGAACATAATCCAGGCACTCACGCAAGGCATGAATATCCAAAGTAAGCCGGCGAACAACACCTCCTCGGTTAATCAGCACGCTCCAATGAGGGCCTATCTCAGATAGTGGAGCAGCCGGCCACAAACGACGTTTGGCCTCATCCATAAAAATCGCTATTGTCGGTGTACCGATAGGCAGATTCGTAATGAGATCTTCCCATGTTGGCCGGCCCGTCTTTTGCGCATATTCTTTACCGACCGTAGGCTGCAACCCTTCATCCGGCAATGCAAGCAAATTCCCCCGCATTAAGGATGATGCCTTGAAAAGGCGGGCCGCCTCCACACTAAGCCAATCCCCTTTACCCCGAAATGTGTCTGCAATATCAGCAGTCGCCTTCGAAACAACCGCAGAAATTGGATATCCCTCTGTAATCTGTGCGCCACTCATTGAGCAAATGGCCGCACAAGGTTGAGGAGGAATATCCAGCTCAGGCGGTCGAAAGGCTCGAAAAAGAAACTCAACTGGATTCATCGACATAATCCCCCCAAACCAGACAATAATCCTGACAGGCCGGCAACCAATAGGGTGGCGTCCACCCAATAAATGCCCCTGATTGCCGATCACCATAAAAAAGAGTTGGAATAGGCCGCAAAAGCCGCCCTTCCTCATCCGTAAACGAAAATCGATCCACTTTCTCTATCCGCCATTCTGCTACCATCCCAAATCCCTGCGAGGTCTTCTTTCCGCAATGCGTGATCTGGCTTAACAACCGGATCACTTCGTCTTCGTTCCCCTCGCAGTACCCGCGCCATACCATGGAGCGTGAAAGATGTTGCAAGGCAGCGCCGGCATGCTGCTTGTATTTCCCCTGCGTGGTCCGCAAATTCCAGCGCCCATCCTTGTTTTTCTTCGCATAAGCCGGGTGTGGCTCACGCTTAAAATAGCGCATCTCCAACACTTCAACCTGATCAATGGGCATTAAATCTGTCGAGCACCACAGGGGCAAATTATGCGTAGGATGTTGCCACGCGCAACGCAAAGGCAACGGAATGGCATATGGCTCAGCGCTATCAGGCAAACCCAACCCCTCCGTTGCCTCGCGTACAACGGCAAACGAGAGCAATGCGTCAATGCGCAGAGGATCATACAAAGCCGGCGCAGTCACAAATCTAACTTCAATTTTAAGAGGTTCAACCCTCAATCCAACATAACGATTAATGTAAGGCTCCAGAGTTTCATGTATTATTGCCATCTTCCCTCCCTTTGACATAGCATCAGTTAAACTTGTAGTACAGGTTCCACCCGCCAACCCGGGCAGACTCTTTCCTCAATTTATGCTTCGTAGAATTACCATTATCCGAACCATAATCTCTCTTCAATCTCGCAGATACAAACAGTTCCACCCGCCAATCCGGGCAGACATACATTGCTATTGACCGGCTGTGACGTTCCACTCCTATCCCGAGCGGACGACCATTGCAACCAGGTATTCCACATAAATTGCGCAATCCTATAGTGTGTTCCACCCGCTAGACCGGGCAGACGACCACTGCAACCATCCCTTCAAGTGCTGGGTAGCGTAGTAGATGAGTGTTCCACCCGCTAGACCGGGCGGACGACCACTGCAACACTCGGCCTCAAGCCAGCTTCCCCCAGGAGTTCCCTGTTCCACCCGCTAGACCGGGCGGACGACCACTGCAACTTCAACGGCCTTCGCGATTCGTGTTGTCAATTCCCCGTTCCACCCGCTAGACCGGGCGGACGACCACTGCAACCCCGGTCAATTGATCCGGGATTTGCAGACCTTCTCCCAAATCCTTCAATTTCTCTGCTTTTTTCACGTCTCCGTCGGCCCCACTTACGTCAACCACCTCTTCCTTTCGCAACCCCACTTTTTGTTTAATTTCCGCCGGCATTTGAGAAAACAAGTTCCGCGCAGCATTACGAT
>RFGV01000538.1 GCA_003696605.1 Chloroflexota bacterium
CGCAGGATTGGTTGATAACCCCTGCCTATGATTTCTCTGCGGTTAGTAATGCGGTGATGACCTTCGATGTAGCCTACGCAAGATATGACAACAACCTCTCTGATACCCTCGGACTGTATTATTCTACCGATTGCGGGGCTACATTCCATCAATTATGGCGCAAAGGGGGCTCCCAACTGGCAACAGCACCGGATAATACGAATGCCTTTGTGCCAACGGCTTCCCAATGGCGAACCGAAACGGTCAATTTATCCCTTCTCAACGGTGAAGACTATGTGCAATTCGCATTTATAAATTTTTCAGGCTGGGGGAATAATCTTTACCTGGATAACATCAATATTCCGGCACCAACTTCGAATGCACCCATTGCGGAATTTACGGCAAACACTACCACCATCCCCGCTGGTGGCAGTGTGAACTTCACCGACCTTTCCCTGAACAATCCGACTTCATGGTCATGGACATTCCAGGGAGGAACACCTGGCACTTCAAGCCAGCAAAACCCCTCCGGAATCGTCTATAACACCCCTGGTACATACACCGTAAGCCTGACCGTCTCAAATGCCTACGGTAACGATACTGAAACCAAAACCAATTACATCACAGTAACACAGGGAACCTCCGCTACCTGTGATACTTTATCAAACATCGATGCCGGAGATAACCTGGTCATCTACCTGTCAGACAACTGGGGCTATGTTGCAGGCCATAACGGATACGGGGACTTGGGCAAAGCGGATTATTTCAGCAATGCCCCATCTGGCTATGAAGTTACCGGTGTTTTATTGGGATTTGCCCGGGCAACCTATGGCAGCCCATCGAGCGCAATACAGGTGCATGTATGGGATAATTCAGGACCTGGTGGTGCGCCCGGCAACTCCCTGGCAAGCGAGAATTTACCTATCAGCACTATCGCCCAGGATGTCAGCAATGGCGCATTTACCTGGGTCAGCTTTTCCAATCCGCCTGTAATTTCCGGTCCTTTTTATGTAGGAATAACTTTCGATTACTCCAACCCTTTGGATACGGTTGCCCTGATTACGAA
>RFGV01000539.1 GCA_003696605.1 Chloroflexota bacterium
CAGATGCGCTTCGTGTGGATGTTGTCATTGGGGAACAGGAGCCGGTCAGAATCAAGCTGAGGCACAAATGGCGCGGCAGCTCCATTTACAATCCGACGCACGCGATTGAGCGTGCGGCAAAATTCGACAAAGGCGACCACTTTGACATCGGCGTGGGGGCGCACACGCATGTTTCCGGGCTTGTGCGCATGTTCAACAACGGCACAAAAACGGGTCTCGCCGTTCAATGTGGGACATACAAACGGCATGATAATTTTGCAGAAGAAGTTGGCTTTGAGCAGCCGAACGCAATGACGGCCGTCCCTGTGGTCATTCACGGCCGTCACAGGTACACGACATTTTCAACGCTGGATGATGCGCTGGATTACATGAATTTGTATTGGAGGACAGAAAATGACAGAACCAGTAACTGAAATAGATTTAATGCTGAAAAACCAACCTCATGACAACGCAAGCCTGAACGACGGACTGGTTACATTTACCAGCCGCGAACTGGGGAAAGCGTGGGGGCTAAGCGCAAGGCCGGTGGCTGATCGAATCCGGTCACTTGTCGAGCAGGGTGTGCTAAAGCCAGCATTTGTGCGGCGTGTTAATATGCACGGCTTCCCGCACAAAGTGAGAGGGTACATTTATATGGGTGTGCCCGAAGGAGATAACGGCGATGGCCTATAATCCGATATTTTTCAATGCGGGACCGGGAGGGAATCCAACCGGTATAGGTGATTTAATTAATCAGTGCGATTCTGCGGGCATTCCTGTTTTCATCGCGGCCACAGACGCAATGACCGGGCTTTACGACCTTCAAGCTGCCTCATGGCGCAGCGGTGTTCCCCATCAGGGTAATTACAGGAGCACGGGCTACTACCGGCCCGGATACGGCCGTGTTCCCGCAGGACAGGAAAGAAGCGGGGATATTCATTTGGATGTGCCCGATTACACACTGCCACCGCAAGAAGCGGCAATTATCCATTGGGACGCACACAAGGCGCTGATACCGCCTGAGCTTGATCGCTCCGTTATCTGGATTTCAACCGCGAATGAATGCCGGTACACAGTAGGGTGGGGCGAGTACACGGCCGTGCCTGGCTTCACTGGATGGGCAGATTGGATGGGGTGTTACTCGTATCACGTTGCTCTGCTGGCGATGGCCGACGGGTACAAATACACCGCATTTGGATGGGCGGCCGGTAACCCAGAAGAAGGCGCGTGGGAACAGCCATGGATGCTGAAATACCTGGAATTGTGCAACACCAACCCTGATCGCGTCGGTATAAACCTGCATGAATACTCCTACTCGGATAGTGCAATTTGGACAAAAAAAGCCCCGGACGGTTCAATTGTTCCCGTCTCTGTTTCAGAAAGCGGATACCGGCTTATCGGCCGTTTTCGTGACTTGATAGACGTGTGCAATAAATATGGGTTATCA
>RFGV01000540.1 GCA_003696605.1 Chloroflexota bacterium
ACTCTTTGAGTGAGGTAACGTATATTTCCATATGATATTTGAGGTGTGTTATGAACGAACGGCCGTATGCCCAAATGGGTGAACAAATCAAACAGTTAATCAATGCCCTGGTATTGGCCAAGCGTTGGGACAAAAAAAGAGCGGTTCAAGAATTGGCGACGCGAACCAGGTATGCTGATTCGACTGTTTACCGGTGGCGGCAAGGGCGGTTACGGCCGTCCGACGAAACGCTCGAAACCCTCGCCCAAATTGGGCATGACGAGGCTCAACTGGATCGCTCGTGGGGACAAAGTTTGCTCAGGTCCGCCCGCTACCCGGAGACTGACCAGTTTGTAAACCAAGTATGGGGAGCCAGAGAAATCCGTCACATTCTCAACAATTTGCCCCGGCCTGAACACACAGCCTTCATCGGCCGTCAGGCTGAACTGGCTCGCCTTCTCCAATTGCTTCTTCCAGAACATGCTGCCCATCTCATCAGCGTGGATGGCATTGGCGGGGTGGGCAAAACAACACTCGTTATAGAAGCAGCTTATCGTTGTTTACGGGCCAGCTCCGGCGAGTTGCCTGCTCCCCATATACCCACGTTTGACGCCATCATTTTCACCTCGGCCAAACAACAATACCTCACGCCACACGGCATTCTAGACCGGCGCCAGGCACAACGCACCTTACAGGACATCTTCCGTGAGATCGCTGTTACCCTGGATCGCTCTGACATCACCCGCACCACAGCTGACGAGCAGCCGGATCGGGTGCGCCGTGCTCTGAGCCGTCAACAAACCTTACTCATCGTTGACAACCTGGAAACGATCGATGATCGTCAAAATGTCATTGCTTTTTTATACGACCTGCCTCCCTCGGTGAAAGTCGTTATCACCACGCGGGAACAAGCCTTGTTCGCTCCGATTCGTCTGGAGCAATTGCCGGAAACCGAAGGGTTGAAACTGATTCAACACGAGGCCCAGGATAAAGCGATTACGTTGAATGAAGAACAAGCTTTGGCGCTGTACCGGTGTACTGGCGGTGTACCGGCAGCTATAGTGTATGCGGTGGGGCAAATAGCGTCTGGCTACTTGATAGAGGGTGTCCTGGCCCGGCTCACCCGGCATGAAGGTAATGTAGCTCGTTTCTGCTTTGAGGGCTCGGTCGCCCCGTTACGTGGGCAGCCGGCTCACCACTTGTTAATGGCCATGGCGATGTTTCCTAAACGGCCGTTACGCGAAGCTGTTATCCGCACTGCTGGCTTAAGTGCCGACCCAATTGCCGCCGATGAGGGCTTGGCGCGGTTACAACAATTATCGTTAACTACTGGTCAAGAAGGACGTTACCAAATGTTGCCTTTAACACGCGAGTACGGACTTGCCGAATTAGCCGCTAATCCCGACTTTGAGGAAGAAGCACGAGAGCGATGGATACACTGGTATCTTGAATTTGCAGAGAAATTTGGCGGTG
>RFGV01000048.1 GCA_003696605.1 Chloroflexota bacterium
CAGAGGAGCTACGCCATGAGATTTTGACGCTGCAGCGCAGCAAGCCGCTTTCTTTGCCAGCGGCCGGTGAGCCTGTGGTGATTCCTGTGGATGCTGGCGCGGCCGGTGACGATGAGGCCAGCGAAACAAAGGAAACGGCCGTTTCTGCAGCGGCCGGTGAACCGGTAACTGTTACGGCGGAGCGTGCCAGTTTTTTATCAGTGAACGGTACGGGGCCGGAGTCGGGGCGGTAGACGATGAACAGCCAAGAGATTTACGCGAGGGCTCGCGGCCGGTCGTGCGTCGTGTTCGTACCACTGCCAAGACGGGAAACCGGAAGCGCAGCCACTGCCGATACTGCGGGGAACGGCTGCCAGCCAACGCACGCAGAAACCAGCAGTATTGTAACGCCTCGTGTCGTCGAAAAGCGTCCTATTGGCGAAACAAAAAACGTGAAAATTTTCCAGAGTAATCTATCTGAAAATGATTGAGAGAAACGGCCGTTTCCGGCGGGTCTGGAAACGGCCGTTTTAGGGAGTTTTGAACATGCGAGAAGGACATAATTTGGATTTGACCATACGGGTGATTTGCCCGAAAAGTGACCGTGATTTGACCAATGAAGTCGAGTACATTGAAACGTGTTCACACAACCATGCGCCGGAGTATTGGGACATCTTACACGTGGATGACAATACACCAGCGGCCGTGTTTGTGTTTGTGTCGCTGCGGGTGTTGGGGCATGGGAGGTAGTGGCGTGAGCGATCTACTATTTGCGGCCGGGGCACTGGTGTTTGGCCCTATCGTTGTGATAGTTGTTATAGTCATCCTGGAGGGACATCATGATTGAGTTTTTTACACAGAACCCATTGCTACTGATAGCTCTTTTTTGTATGTGTTGGCCAGGCATTTTGCCTGTAATTGGAGCGTGGTATTTAGCTCGACGGTACGACTTCCATATTACTCCCCGGCAGCAGGGTGGGGATGGGGAGGACGTGTGAATGTTTCTCGCCTGGTCGCGGAAAATGAGCAGGAAAAAGTGATACTGCTGGCGATCAGGCAAGCCAGAATGAGGAAGAAACGGCCGTCCACTTTCGTCATTCGTGTGGTTGATGGAGTAGTTCAGTTCATGGAAGCCCAACCATACGGGCATGACAGTCGTCATGTTGACGACTGGAATGGATACCGTTAAACTATTTCTTAGTAAATTTGTTCTAAAGGTATACCTGCTCAGGGCGGGGATGCCTTTTTTTTGTTTGGGGACAGTGTTATGCCCAGTGAATTGGCCTTAAATCTACCGAGTGGGGAAACGGCCGTACTCGTTATGAGCGCGACGGCCGGAGATTTGTTCGTTTCTGTTTTGCTACTGATTCTCATTTCTCTGCAACTCTTCGACCAGGTGAAAAACTTGGCACACCTGGCCAGTAAACGAGGGAAGGGGGGGGCATGACGGCCGTGGCTGCAGCTTTGTCTATGTGTGTGGGGTCGGTGATGGTGGCATTTATCGTCATGTCGCTGGCTATCAATTTAGCCAGCACGGCCCGGCGATGGTTTAGCGGGGTGAAGTTGTGAGCATTGGCTCATTAACTCTAGATTTGGCGTATTTCGCGGTCGCTGTTCTGGGTGATGCCTTGCGTCTAGTGGCTGGCGCATTCATGGCAGGGGCCGTTTTGTATAGCCTGGTCATTGTGACCATTTTTATGCTCAGAAATGAGTAGAGGAGGTGTCTATAGAAACTTCTTAATCTTCTGATTGTCTACTGCTTTTAACCCAGTGAATAATTTTTTTAGGAGGTTTAACCGTGACTGAGACACTCACAATTAATTTGGACACAACCCAGCTCTTTAGCGGGGCGCAGTTGATGATTGACGCTCTGTCGTCCCCTTATTTGTTGCTGGCAGGCCTGGGGTTAGGTGTTGCCATCCTCAGTGCAATCATGACTGCGGTCAATCGTATTCGCCTGTAAATTTCATACTAGCGACGCTGGCAGTGTCTCAAGGAGCTGCCAGCGTCGCTGTTTTATGCCATGATTCCAGTTCCAGACCCTAATCAATTAACGGTATCGGCCGCAGTGGAAACGGCCGTTTACGTTGTAAATGCCATTGGATCAACCCTGCTGTTAGTTATCGGGTTTGGGGTGGGGGCTGTCATCATTGGGCTGATTATTCGTGCCCTGCGGGAGGCGTTGAGAGATGCCATTTAAGCGGGCTGGTGGGCTGCTGCTGGCGCTGTTTCTGGCGGCCGTGGGGGGCTGGCTGCTGCTGAGGCCAATGGCTGCGGCTGCGGCCGGTAACGGCGTGGGTCAGGAAATGCTGGTTAATGGCGATTTTAGCCAGGGTTTAACGGGCTGGACACACTACGGCCAGATGGCTATAGAGTCCGCGTGGACCCCACGCGGAAACGGCTACGGCCGGGCATGTTGGACAAGTTCTGGTTGCTATGCAATCTATCAAGGCGTTTATTTGTGGCCTGGTGATTACCAACTGTCCTTTTATATTCCTACCGTTACAAATTTCGGCCTGTCCATCTGGTTTGATGAGCAATTGACACAATTGTTTTACACACCGCAAAATTTAGCGGGAGGGGGGACAAATAGCCGAATCTTTACAGTTGAAACAGGTGGAATGTATTGGCTGTCTACGTATACCGGGGCGAGCGCGGGTGATTGGGTTGGCGATATATCGATCATAGCGCTGTCGCCAGACCCCAATGCGCAGCCACCGGCGGCGGCCGGGGCTGGTTATTGCACATTTACCAGCACAATTACCAGCACGGTTGCCACAATCACCGGGACGGTCGAAATTGCTCAATCTGTAACCTATACCCGGTCCCAAAATATCGTACCTAACCCGTCATTTGAATTAGTAGATTTTGGCAAACCCCTGTCATGGCAGGCGGTTGGCACGTTCAACAGTGGGGCGGTGGGGATACTGGATGATGTGTCATGGTGGCGGGCGGGTGAAGCATACGATGGCAGCAGGTACGCCAGCGCGGCCGGAATAGGGCTGGTGAATGATATGCCGCTTTATTCAGGGGGCAACTATGTGGCAGGATTTTACGCCCGTTGCCCCGGCGGTGGGTGCACCGACGAAGTAGCAATGTCATGGGGTGGCTCACCAGTAGCCTCAATTGTCCCGTCTGATACCTGGACGCTCATTACAGGCACACATACCACAGGGGGCGGGTCTGCTTGGCTGCAGTTGGATTTTGGCGGATTAGGCCCACTGGCAACGCTGCAAGTAGACAATGTTATAGCGTACCCGGTAGACGAAAACGGGGAGCCGATTTGCGACCCCTCATTTTATGAACCCTACAACCCAGCAGTTGATGGTGCTCCACCGGTTCCCGTTCCCACCGGCGACGGTGGCAGTATTCCGGTTCCCATTGGCGGGGCGGCTGGTGCTGTCTGCTATTCATGCCCCATCCCCACAAATATGCTCTCAATCGGTGGCTGGATCGGGTATCTGGCTTGCATCATAAAGAATCTTTTTTCCTGCTCACTTCGTTCTTGGTTATTCAACATCGTTAATGTGGTTTATGGTGTCTGGCGGATTGTATTAACGATGATTAACTGGCTGCCTGGCATGGTTCAAATTTTTGCAAATTGGCTGCTGTCCTTGGCGGCCGGGTTGGTTTCGTGGTGGTGGGGATGGCTGTCTGATTTGATCACATGGTGGTACAGCTTGGTAACAAATAGCTGGGGGCTGTTTGGTAGATTTGTTTCCATGTTTTGGGCTGCCCAGGTTGATATTTTCCGGCAATTAGTGATCAATTTTCTGCAATCTGATTTTGCACAAGCTATTTGGCGCTCACTGTATTGGGGCAGGGCGCTGTGGCAGGCTGCCTTGATTCTCATTGAAACGTTTTTGCAGTCGCTATGGGATATGTATCAAGGCATTATTGAGTTTGTAGATTTTCTGGTAACGGTTTTTGGCCGGATACGTGATGCGTTTGCATCCCCAGCTATTGAAATATCTATTGTCACAGATGAGGGGCAAACCGTTAGCGGGCTGGCCCCGGCCGAACTGTACGCATCCGGGGCAAACGCTACAAAAATCCTGTGGCTGTTCCTGTCTGCCATCAGCGCACTAGACTACCTGATAGGGGACTTTAATCTGCAAATTGTTTTGGCTGCAGCCGTCGGCGTTTTGGCTATTGGCCTGATTTTCTGGACGATGAAATTATGGCACGACATCATACCGATTTAGCGACGCAAAATAAAACCTGGCATCTCGGCCGTGTCGCCATTTTGGTGTCGCTGCTGGTTCTGTTGGCTGCTCCTGGCCAGGCGATTGCGCAATCTGGTACATGCCCGGACTGGACAAATGCTCTTGAACCTCCGCCAACTGGGTTTTACCCTGCCAGCGCGAAAGTTTGTGTTGGCCCTGATCCGTCGGCTAACGTTTTTATTGCGTATGACAGCGATTTACCATGCGGCGCTGGTGTGTCTGCAAAGCCGATTTTCAATACCTTTCTAACGGGATGGGAGCCGATTGTATTTGTTCCCCCTGCAACTATGCCCCTGAATGGGCGCGCAGACCTCGGATTTTTGCTATATGTTGATGTTTCGTCATTCCCTGCGCCAGACGAAATTATCTTCCGTGTTCGCAGCTACAGTGCAACTGGTGACCCGTTGTCTGTAGCGGATTTATATATTTACAACTACCCTAAAATCACAGCGGTTGGCGGATTTGTCCCCGCGTATGATGTCAAAGCGGAGGTTGACGCGGAAACAGGTGGTTTTTTTAGCATCACCCTAGAGTCTCCGGGGCCGTTATATATATCTGGCTACACAATTTCGTCTTTGAGGGTTGCTCCCCCTGGCAATTTACCGCCGCATTGTTTGGCGGCGGCTGTGCCTACAGCCACACCTACAGCCATACCGACAGCCACCCCAACGGCTACCGGCACGACGACACCCCCACCAACAGCCACAGCGACAACGTCACCAACAACCACACCTACACCCTGGCCAACTGCGCCTGGTGGCACAATCACGCCGCTGCCCACCAGAACCCCATACACACCACAAGAGCTGCCGCCAGAGCCAACAATCACGCCGCTGCCTAATGTTTACATGCCGCTGCCCCAAATGGGAACAGTCACGTTTCCCAGCGTGACGCTGCCGACTATATCAACCCCAGACCTGGCCGGATATTCAACCCCGGCCCCGTTTGATGTGGGAATGACACCAGACGCCACGACACAGGCAGAAATATCCCAAATTGGTGGGTGGATTAGCGAAACTCAAAGCACGGCTAACCAATGGCTGACCAGCACAAATGAGGCGTTAGGTTGGTTTTCGCCTCATGTTACGGCCACAACGGGCATAAGCAGCCCTGTAGAGATAGCCGACACCATGATCAGCTTTGCTACCCAGCCCGTTGGGTATGTGCGTTCCTTGGCGGTTTACATGCCCAACATTTGGCCGTATGTGCTCGCGGTCTTTCTCATGCTGCTGTGGGTTTTTCTCAATCTACTGGTGAAATTTGGCCTGGCCATTGTTTCTGAATTTCTGGAAGTTCTCCGAAAGGTTATTGAATTAATACCGGGAATGTAGTTATGCGTAAAAAGATTTTTCTGGTTCTGGTTCCTTTCCTCCTCTTCCTTCTCCCAACCGGGTCGGTACTGGCACAAGAAACAACCCCTACACCAGTACCGACCCCGGTTGGTCAGCCGCTCAATAACCCGTTGTTTCAGGAAGGGGGGCCGGGAATGCCCCAGCCGTTCCCGCTGCCAGACCCTGACCCAGAGCAAACTATTGATATGTCACCGCTGTGGGAGTATACAGCGCTGAATGATGCGATACGGGCAATTTTGACGGTGGGGTCACTGGTTAAGCGCAATTTGATCATGCAAATTGGTGTTGTGGTAGCTGTTTTTGGCCTGGTCATGTTATGGGTTGTAAACATGGTGCGAGGCCGGGAGGATAATGTATGACTACTGTTTTGGATTGGATTGGCCCGCCACCAGTTCTATATATTGAATGGCGGCCGCCGTTGAATGTTCCGCTCGTTTTTTATGTGTGGCTTATGGCGGGTGGGGCGTGTTTAATCTTGGCTATTTTTTACACATTCGAGGAGAAAATCATGAACAAAACATTCTACCATTTGCAATTAGCATCCATTTTTGTTGTTTTCACTGCCATCTTGCTGCAGGTTTATCCTGGACTGGACAAATTCATGTACAACCACATGCGTGCCATTTACATGATTGCGGCAGCTCCTGGTGGGCAGTTCGGGGCAATTCACAGCCCCACGTTGGTTTTTGGGTTCCTGGTCGCCATCGGCTCACTACTAGCTAAACCGGCGGCTTTGTGGCTCCAGCGGCGGGCCAATGTCGGCACTGCAATGGCAGCTGCAGCAAAGGCAGACGGGGAAGCTGATTAAATGCAATTTGTCACCGTACCAGAAAAACACGACTGGATTGACACCTACCAGCGCCGCAAGTTGGCCAGGGCTATCAGGCGTTTTTTGTCACGGCCACTACCCTGGCTGATTTACGGTGGTTTGGTAGGCGCGTCTGTAGGGGTAGGGGTATGGGTTTTGTTGTTGGCGGGTTAATCGTTTTGGGCATTGGAGTGTTGGTTTTTTTGCGCTCTGGTGGACTGATAACGGTGGTAAATGTGCCGGATGGCGAGGACTGGAAAACATTCTACAGGCGGCGAAGGGCAGCGAAGGCGGCCCGTCGTTGGGGCGGCTGGCAATGGTGGCTGATTGGGGCCGGGTTGGGTCTGACGGCCGTCGCGGGGCTGCTGGCCTGGTCGCCCTGGTAGATAAAGTAGCGACAGCCGGGCGCGGCTGCCGCGTTTCGAACGTCACTACTTTTGGATTATGGCTATAGACATTTTACCGTTTGCCTTTGGCCTGTCGTTGTTTTCGTTTTTTTCCAGTGTGGCCGGGATATTTTTGGCCGTGCGACGCGGCCGGGACGGCGCAACGGCCGAAGACCGGCGGATTGCAGCCCTGCGCCGCCAACATGAGAAGGCCGAAGCTCGCCGCTTAAAAACAATCAAGCGGGTGGCTAAGGAGCTGCGCCCAAAAATCATCCAGGCACTGGCCCGGTATGGCTTTTCATATATCTACGAGCGGCAGGGCGCAATGACCCGCATGAGTACACCCGTTATCAGGACAATTTTATACACCAAAGATGCAATATATTTTCGCATTGACAGGCTGCCCTTCAGGACTACATTTACTGACTTACTCAAGCCAGAGGTAGAGCAAAATTTGAGCCTGGCAATTGGTAGGGAATGCCAGTTCCAGCATGATGTAGACATTGGCGTCTGGCTGCAGGTTGGCCTGCGCAGCGGTGTGAGCGCTATCCCTCGTTTTTTCCCGTATACCAGCAAAGAGAACCCCCAGAATGCACTGGAATTGCTACCGGCAACGAAAAATTGGGCTGTCCCCATTGGGATGACCACAAACCGGCGATTTGTCTATGAGGACGTACGGGATTTCCCTCACCTACTGGTGGCCGGGGCCACCGGGGGCGGCAAGTCGGTTTTTATGAACCAGATGCTTGCAACGATGATAAGCCGGAACACTCCCAAGCAGCTAGAGCTGATTCTCATCGACTTAAAGGGCGGTCTGGAGTTCTGGCCGTACCATAATTTGCCACATTTGAGGCGGCCGGTGGTGATTGATGCGGAAGAAATTCCGGAGGTGCTGGGGGACATCAAAAAAGAGAAGGAGCGGCGCTTTGCGCTGCTGCGTAGGGCAGGGGTAAAAGACATCCGCGGCTGGAACCACACCAAAGCGGCCAAGTTACCGTACATTTTTGTTTTTTTTGATGAGATTGCCAGCCTGATGCTTAACCCCAAACTCAAGCGCGTGGTGGATGGTCTCATTAATGATTTGGCTGCCCAAGGTCGTGCGCTGGGATTGCACCTGATTTTGTGCACGCAAATTCCCAATAGGGATGTGCTGTCAACGATTATCAGGGGGAACATTCCCAGCCGGGTCTGCTTTAATACCGACGAAACAGGCTCTATGATTGTGCTGGGTAACCACAGCGCGGCACAGATTCCACCGCACGGCCGGATGATTTACCGGCGAGCTTCTTACCAGGTAGAATGCCAGGCTCCCTTTATTTCTGAAGCAGAAATTGACGCGGCCGTAAACGGGCAAAATTTGCCCCAGAATGCGGAAAAACGAGAGGTAACTATTAACGACCTTTTTACCGCATCATTGTACGGTTTTGCGGGAAAATTTACCGTCAGGGCGTTGTACAGTGCATTTGAGGGTGATGCGTCCGAAACATTCATTAGGCGAGCCGCCAAAGAATATGAATACTCATTTGAGCAGCAAGGCCCCGTTATCGAAATAGATGGCAGCCGTTTTGTGCTGGGCCGTGTGCCCATGCGTGGCGGCCGGGGTCGCTTTCTGGTTCCGCTGGCCGATGGCGAGCCGCTGCCAACCACCCAGGAAGAAATGGAGGCATTGGCGGCCCCGGCCGTGGCTGCAGCAGAAAACGCGGATGATGTGCTGGAAAGCGTGGCATGGGAAGAGGAATGACGTTATCAGGATTTTTTTTGCCAGAGGTGGGGGTAGTGTGGTGCGTGGTGTGTGTTGGATTTTAGCAGCCCCGTAGGTGGCGTAGAATTGGTGGGATGGCGTATGACAAAATTAGAGCATGAAAAGTTTTTGCGTTGGGTTTACATTCTGTTTGTTGTGATTTTTGTGGCTGCTGTATTGTTTTCTGTGCTGCAGCCAATGGGGGTGGCAGCGGTGGACAGTCGGCAGTTGTTATCCAGGCCGCATTTACCGTCCGAGCTGGTCAAGTAGTGACACCTGGCTTTTTGCCGCCGCTAAATTCTGTCACTACTGGACAGGCATGTACCCCCCTAATACTCTCCTTACCAAAACCAAAAACATTCCAAGACGCCAGTTTCGATAAGTTTCTCCTATTTCGTCCTTTTTATTTTTGTGTTATCATTTGTCGAACATACGACACACGGGGGAGAGGACGCGATAATGGAACTACCAGAAAAGGACGCGACAGAAATAGTTACTACAAATGAGATTGCCCAAATAGTGGGGGTATCAGCTCGAACAGTGCAGCGGTGGTGTCACTCTGGTGAGCTTCCGGCTAAGCGAGTAGGTTACAACTTCGCAATTGTTTGGAGCGATTTTGTTTCTTTTTGGCAAGCACGCTCTGAAATAAAAAAGTAAACAAAAAGAGCCGCCATCTCGCCAAAGATGGGGCGGCTCTTTTTTGGTGAACCTTTACAACCAAATAGGATTGATTGTAAACGACTGAGGGACCTGGATTCGAACCAGGACTGACGGAGTCAGAGTTTTGACAATGACAGGCGGTCTGTTGCAGCTATCAATCGGCTATCGTCCTGATTTGCATAGATGGCCGTTGTAGCAATGTCCTGGTGTCCCAATTTCTGGCGGGTTAGCTCTAGATTTGTTTGGTCTGCCCAAATTTGCCCAACCAGATGTCTGATGCTGTGAGGATTGAACCGGTTTACACCAGCCCGACGGGCTGCCCTTCGTAGCATGAGGTAGAGGGTGTCTGTGGTAATGGCCTGCGCAAAACGTGGGCCAGAAAGGGTTGTAAATAGTGCACCGGTTCCGGTTGGATGGTGTGTAAGCCATTCTAGCACAGCAGCGGCGGTTTCTGTAGTGAAATAAACCCGTCGCGGGCCTGTCTTGCCATCTACTAATGCACAACGGTTTGGCAGGTCGGTTTCCTCTATTGTTAAGTTGCAAACTTCCCCAGCCCTGCAGCCTGTATCTGCCAAAAACATGATGATAGCTTTGTCTCTGGCGTTGGTTGTGGCACTGATTAGCCGGTGCAACTGCTTTTTTGTCATGGCTTTGACCTGTCTACCCCGGCGGCGGATTGGCCGCAAGTGGTCGGCCGGGCTGGTGGCGATGTAGCCGCGGCGTACACAGAAACGGAACCAGGCGCGGGCGTCGCGTAAACGGCCGTTTATGGTTTCCGGTGAGAGCATTCCCCCTGGTGACCTGTACGGGTGCTTTTCATACCTGGTGGCTCTGTGCATGGCAACCGCCCAGCAATCTAGTATTTCAGGCGTTACCCCCTCTACGCATTCAATCCCTTTTTGGTTCAGGAATTTAACCAAAATCGTTAGTCGCCATTTGTATGTGGCGATGGTGGCCGGGCTACGTCCGGTCCCTTCTAACGATTGGAGAAAGTTAGCCAAGGCTTTTTGTAACTGCATTGTTTTACTCCTTCTACTGAAATTAAGTGGATAGAGAAGGAAACATTATGGAGATGCCCATGCAACAAACAATAGTACAAAACACATCAACACTTAATGCAGCCCTTGCTTATGTTGGGGCGGGTCTGTCAGTTATTCCGGTGCTGCCAAACAAGCGGCCTGCCATACGGTGGACAGAGCAGCAATCTAAAATCCCCGCCGCTATTGAGATTTACAAATGGTTTCGGCCGGCGGGCCGGAACGTTGCCATTGTGGGCGGGGCCGTCTCTGGGGGGCTGCTTATCATTGATTTTGACCAGAATGCTGACGCGATTTTCCCCGCATGGCAGCAAATGGTTGGCGAGCTGGCTTATTGGCTGCCAGTGGTACGAACCGGCAAGGGGTATCATGTTTATTTACGCTGTGACGAACCCGGCAGGAACCGGAAGCTGGCAACATCCGCGGCGGGGGTGCTGATTGAAACACGGGGCGAGGGCGGGTATGTATTGGCCCCACCATCGAAACATCCCAGCGGCCGGTCGTATGAGTTGGTACAAGGCAACCTGTTGGATATTCCTCATTTGAGTAGTGAACAGGTGGAGAAGCTGATAACGGCGGCTGAGTTTTTCGATGAACCGGCCCCGGCCCCAACGTCGCCACAACAGCCTGAGCCTCTGCCAAACGTGCCTAATGGCCTGGCCAAGAAGGATGGTTACATTCAGGCAGCCATCCGTAATGAAATGGCCGCCGTCATTAATGCGCCCCGGGGGGATAGAAATAACCAACTGTTTAGGTCTACGGCTGCGCTCGCCAACTTTATTGGCAGCGGTTTGTTGTCGGAAAGCGATGTTGTTAATGCCATGAAAGAGGCGGCCAGCACGGCCGGTCTGGTGGCGGAAGAGGCAGCGCAAACAGAGCGTACTATTCAAAGCGGTCTGAAACGCGGGCGTTCTACCCCCAGAGATGCACCGGAAACGGGAAAGGTAGCGTTAGACAACGGTTCCCCTGCCGCTGTTGCAAAGCCTGACATTGACGTAAGGAATCCTAAGACTAAGGACTTTTTGGCAGCATTTGCGATGCTGGGCTTTTCATTCAGGGTTAATGAGTTAGATGACACCATAGAGGTCAACGGAAAGCCAATTACAGACGGCATAGCTGCTACCATCCGCAACAGGGTAAGGGACATTGGCCTGACCAGCGTTAGCCGCATGACTGATGCCTGGACACAGGCAGCCTATGAGAATGCCTACAACCCCATCAAGGATTTTTTGAAAGGGCTAACGTGGGACGGGAGCGACCATATAGGCGCGTTTGTTAGCAATTATTTAACAGAAACAACTGGCTTTGGACAGGTAGCTTTTCGCCGGTGGATGGTGGGCAGCGTGGCCAAGATTTTTGAGAATGCCCAGAACTTTATGCTGGTTTGGGACGGGCCTCAAGGCATTGGTAAATCTATGCTGGCCCGGTGGCTGTGTCCCCTACCGTCCTACTTTATTGAAGGCCCCATCCGGCCGGATGACAAGGACTTTTTAATACGGCTCTGCACCAAATGGATTTGGGAGGTGTCGGAGCTGCAAAGCACGACACGTAAAGCGGACAGAGAAGCGCTAAAGGGGTTTATCACTACGCAAGAAGTAACCGTTAGAAAGGCCTACGCACGGTACGATATTGTGAAGCCAGCAATGGTCAGCATGATAGGCACGATTAATGAGGATGGTGCTGGTTTTCTGACAGACCCTACCGGTAACAGGCGGTTTGTCATTATCAACATTCAAGAAATCAATTGGGATTACCAAAAGCACGTTGATCCAAAATTGATGTGGGCACAGGCCTATGGTCTTTACAAAGCTGGAGAGAGCTGGCGACTGACACCGGACGAAAGCAAGCAGCGAGACGCCATCAATGCTGAATATGAAATGAACAGCAGCTTTGCCGACTTCTTCTTTGAGTATTACCGCTACGACCCCAACAGTGACCATTACGAACCGGCTACCGCCATCCTGAAGAATCTAAAGGATGCAGGTCTGGGTGGCAGTATACAGGCTAATCAGAATGAGCTTTCCCGGCTGATGAAGAAATTGGGCGCAAAGAAAAGCCGGATTCGTGTTCTTGAGGGGCGGCCCACCGCTTACCGAGGTGTCTTGCCCCGCTTGTCTTTTCTGCCATCGGAGGACGTTCCCGATGGTTTTTAACCCGTTTCATTGTTTTTTGGATCACCCTTTTTTGCTTTTGGATCAGACCCCCCTGTCCAAGATATGGGTGTATGACGCAAAAATTTATTTTTTGCCGAAAACGGGTGATCCACCTGATCCAAACGGGCTTTTTCTACTCATTACCTCTGGGGATTTGTAAAAAAAGGTGGATCAGACCCTGGATCAGACTGGATCAGGCTAGTCTGATCCAAAAGGCCAAAAATCGCTATTTTTTGGCGATTGGCAAAAAAATAGTACCCCCATATATGGGTGCTGGCCGGGTGGATCACCCGGATCACTCTAAACTTTTATCTTTTTATTTGGAGGCGCGAAAGATGGCTGCGAAACATAAATTAAAAATGGGTGACCAGGTTCTAACCCCGGAGGGGCAAGGCGAAGTTATTGGCCTGCCGGTGGGCAAGTCTGATTTGTTTACGGTGCTGCGGGTGGATGGCCGTGCAGCGGTCTACGCCCCCAGCCAGTTAGAGAGTAGCGACGCGGCCGATGGTGGCCAGCTGCGGCCGCGTCGTCAAAAAGAGGTGAAAAAGGCATGAGTACGAATAACGGTGTAGTGACGCCCGGGGCGACGCCGGCGGCCGGGCTTGTCACCAGTTTGGTTAGATGGCTGGCCGAAACAACTGGCTGCCAAACTGAACATGCAGAAACGGCCGTTTCTCTGCTCACAGAGATTGGAAAGCGTTACAGAGATGAGCAGCGAGCCGCGAAGAAAGTGGCTGAGTTGGAACAACTCCCCCGCTGCTGCGGCCGGGAATGGTTTAATAATGCCGGTTCAATGTATGTCCACCATTCTCTGGGTGATAACTGCCCGGTGCACGGTGAGGCCGACAGTGGCGCGGCGCGGGGGCTGCGGACATACATTGGCCGCCGGGATGATAACCAGGCGGCGGCACGGGCTGCAATTAGAAACTGGGTGGCCTGGGTTGATGCCAAAAACAAGCACATGGCTGCACAGCGGAAGTTGGACCGGATTCTTTTTGACATGAAACGAATTGGCGCAAATTACTAACAAAAAAGGAGGCATAAGGAATGTTGGCTTTTGGGTCAGTGGATGCACAGAAACAATTAGAACGTGATCAACACGTCGCCGCGATGGAGGATGTTGAACGCTTTTTGATGGCAGCCATAACAACGAATGCCCTGGCTGGTGATGATCCGGCCGAGTTTGCGAGGTCAGTAGCTATGGCGGTCACAACATGGTGGGATACCTGGAGCGTTAGCAAATTCTTGAATGAAATCTACCAGCAGCTGCTTGATTGCGGCGCGTTGCTCCCAGATGATGCGCACGCAGATAAAGACATTTTGGGAGCTATAGCGGAGTTAATACAAAAATGGGAAGGAGGTGGTGCTGAATGATTACCTGGCGGCGGCGGAGTTGTTGGCCCTGGCCGCCGCCGCCAGCAGCAACCAGGGGCCAAACAAACTAAAAAACAGGAGTATTTTAACATGAAAAACCTTTATACCAATGTGCTCAAGTTTGTGGGCGTGTTGTTTGCGATTTTAGTCTTGGGGTTTACCGGCTTCCAGACGTGGAATCTGCTCTATTCTGTGTCGTTCAATCCTCTCATTTCCGTCCTGGGGTTGGTGCTTTTTGAGGGCGGAATGCTCTACTGGTGGGGCTTCTTCCAACATGAGGCTGAGGGGCTGCCACAAATGGCTTTGAGCCTGTTGGCGGCCGTGTTCGGGCTGTTCCTCGTTGGCGGTGCGACGGCGCTGCATTTGGGCGCTGTGGATGCGGCGACATTTGGGGAACACACACCGGCGAAGCTGGTGACCATTGCGGCCGTCGTCAATCTGGTGGCCAAGTTCTTGATGCCCCTACTCCACCCCGACGTGATGAAGGCTGTTTACAAACGGGCGCTTACCGGCCGGGTGCTAACACAAACGTTCGGCCAGTTTGAAACGAAAGTGGCAGAGATGGCGGCGACGTTGGCGGATGAAGTGGCGCGGGATTGGACAGAGGAGCTACGCCATGAGATTTTGACGCTGCAGCGCAGCAAGCCGCTTTCTTTGCCAGCGGCCGGTGACACGGCGGCCGGTGAGCCTGTGGTGATTCCTGTGGATGCTGACGCGGCCGGTGGCGATGAGGCCAGCGAGACGCGGGAAACGGCCGTTTCTGCTGCGGCCGGTGAACCGGTAACTGTTACGGCGGAGCGTGACAGTTTTTTATCAGTGAACGGCACGGGGCCGGTGTCGGGACGGTAGGCGATGAACAGCCAAGAGATTTATGCGAGCGTGCGCGGCCGGTCGTGCGTCGTGTTCGTACCCCTGCCCCGGCCGGAAACCGGAAGCGCAGCCACTGCCGATACTGCGGTGAACGGCTGCCAGCCGATGCACGCAGAAATCAACAATACTGTAACGCCTCGTGTCGTCGAAAAGCGTCCTATTGGCGAAACAAACGTGAAAATTTTCCAGAGTAATCTGTCTGAAAATGATTGAGAGAAACGGCCGTTTCCGGCGGGTCTGGAAACGGCCGTTTTCGGGAGTTTTGAACATGCGAGAAGGACATAATTTGGATTTGACCATACGGGTGATTTGCCCGAAATGTGACCGTGATTTGACCAATGAAGTCGAGTACGTTGAAGCGTGCTCATATCAACATGCGCCGGAGTATTGGGATTTCCTCCACGTGGATAATCCAGACGGGTTGTGCGGCTGCTTCTATGAGGTTGTTTGTCCCTGTGGGGTGCGGCTGGTCAATATAGGCGATGAAACCGGCTGGGATGTGGCGGAGGATTGAACATGAATGCAACGGAGTTTTTAGCGATGGCGTTCACGCTGTCGTGTACATTGGGGCCAGCCATCGGCCTGGGGTTGTTTGTGTTGAGTGCGGTGGCGCGGTGGCTGCTGCGTCGTGGTTTTCAGGTAACTATCGGGATGCCGGGAGGTGAGAAATGAGCGTAA
>RFGV01000541.1 GCA_003696605.1 Chloroflexota bacterium
CTCCCGTTATGTTCACTATTGTAAATTCGGTGGTGTTGGAGTCCTTATAGCAGGCATCCCCATGAGCCCCTCCAAACCACTGCCACACACCCACTCCATAGGAGCAGCTCGGGTCGAAATTGACTATCAAGTGTCCTGTGGAGTTGGAGCGGTTTGTCCATGGGAAGTACTGCCCGCTTCTGTTAACCCACAGGGTGCCGTTTGACTCCACATACACTCCTCTGTCAGTGTCAAGTATGCGGACTATGAGCTTGGTGTACCCGTTCGAGCGGTTCACGAAAGAGGCATTGCCAAGGAAGTATGCGCTTGAAGTGTCATCCTTCTCAATGGTTGGGCCACTTGTGATGGTTGTGTTAAGCACGTTCGTACCATCATCAATTGTCCACTTGAACTGTGCCGTTCCCTGCTCTCCGCATGTGAAATCGCTAACGGAAACGGAGCAGTTTGCCGCTGTGGGCGTGCCTGCTGTGCCGGTTATAGTGTCGTAGCCCTTCCATACCCACCCTGTGCTTGTATTCACCCAAAGTGTGCAGTTTACAGTGTCCCCTTCCGTGTCATTTATGCTCACATTGAACTGGAAGGTTTCGCCCCAGCCGCCAAGTGGCGGGTCGACCTGTGGGTTGGAGTATGAAGTGTTTAGATTTTCAAGCCAGAACCAGTTGTATCTGACGGTGGTGTTGGGGTTGTATGACCCGCGCTCACTGTGGAGAATTATAGAGTAGTTGCCCTCTGGCTTACCAGTGCTGTCCCATGTGCAGTTGTAGTATCCATCTCCTTCGTTGCCCACAGGAGTGCAGCTGTATTGCGAGCTGGTGGAGTTGTGTTCTGTCTTTATTGTGAGCAAGGAGGTGTCGTTGATGCCCCCTTCATTTGCGCAGTCGGAGGTGACGTTGAGCCGGATTAGCACGCCATCAGTTACATTGAACTGGCTAAGGTATGCGGGCGCTACTAGGTTGTTTTTGAGCTGCCCTATAACTGAATAGGTGCTTGTGCCCATGTCAGTGTTTTTGTAGCAGGCATTTCTCCGCATAGATACATACCACAGCTGAACGCCCGTGGTGTACGAACAGTCTGGGTCGTGGTCCCAGACAAGCTGGCCTGTGGAGTTTGTGGTTGTGTTATGCCCCCCATCAAATACTGAGGAATCATACGTAAAGTAGTAAGTTCCATTCAGCCCGGCGCCCACAAGCTGCCCGTAGTCCGTGTCGTTTATGCTCACTATGAAGCGGAAGGGATTGTTCCCCTCTCTGTTTATGCTTGCCCCTGCGCCCGACACGATTATGAATCCAAGGTCGTCCTGCTCAAGAGTTATTGTCTGTGGAGTGGTTTCGTCCTCGAAGTTGTTGGAGTCAACGGCGCGGAACTTGTAGTATATTGTGGGGCCGTCAAAGTAGTCTTGGCAGTCGAACACATGTCGGAATGTGACGTTTTCGAAAATGGTGGTTTGCTTTGTCTGCCACCCTACAAGCTTCCACGGGCCGCTTGAGCTGTTGGAATACCACAGGCTCACGTTTGTCACATCATTTTCAACATCCCTTACCTCAACCTTAAAGGTGTAGTTGTGGCCCCATCCTTGCTGTGCTGTGTCCACCCAAGGGTTGCGCAGCTCCGTTCCCGAGCCGAGGTAGAACGCATCTTTTTTCAGCGTGTAGTAATCCGGCTGGTGATACTGCTTTGATATGTTCATTGTTATGTTGTACCATCCTAGGGCGGCGCCCGTCGTGTCCCAGCTGGAATTATACGTGCCATTGTTCAAGTCCTGGGCAGGGTCTGGAGATGGTATAAATTTAATCCCTTTGTAAAGGCGGTATTTTGCGGTTGCGCCCGGCACATACCCGCACTCATCCCTAACATCCCCATATATCCCAAGCGAGTTTCCACGAATTATGTGGTCCCCATTTGGTATGTTTATCGTGCCATTTATGATTGTGTATATTGTGAGGTTGAACTCTGAGGAGTTGCCAGCATAGTAAAATGTGCTTTCATCCACCCCTCCTTTCCACTTCTGCCGCCCCACACTATAAGCGCAGCCCGGATCAAAGCTTATGTTCAAGTAGCTCCCTGTTTCTGTTGTAGTAAGTATCTTACTTCCCCAGTCCGTGCCATTGACAGTTACCCAGAAGCCACCGTCAAGGCCTTGTCCAATGGGCGATCCTGACACTGCGTCTTTTACCACCAGTGTTAGCAAGGTGGTGTTTGATCCAAATCGAGTGACATTGCTTTCGTTCCCGCGATAGTATTCGACTATCACGTTCCTTTTAAACACAGTTAGGTTGTGAATGCTGGTGTTGAATGTGAGGTCACCATCAGTGGAAGTAAAGCGCCACTCCCACGTCCCTATCTCTGTTTGAGTGTAAGTCCTTGTGAATGTGAGTGTTTTGTTGATGCAATCGCTGCAGTACTGGGTGGCAACCTCTGACCATGCAGTGGAAGGCCATTTTCTATGCCATAGCTTCACTGTAACTGTGTCATCATCATCTGTGACGTTTACGTAGAATGTGCGGGTGGTTCCCCAGTAGCTTTCGTTTGGTGTCACGTATTCACCACTCAGCACAGGGGCAATCTCGTGGAAGTATGCGTTTGTCTTGGCTGTGGAGGCGTTGTTGTAATACTGCCTCGTTGCGTTCATGCTTACAGCGTACCAGCCTCCGGGCGTTCCTGTCACATTCAAAGTGCAGTTATAATATCCGTTTCCTTCATTCACAACGGGCGCGCACTGAGCTCCAAAGCTCGCGTGCGACACGTTAAACCAAACTGTGGCATCTGTAATGGTGGGCGTGCCGCACTCATCTGTGATATTTCCGCGAAGCGTGGCGTTCTGACCTTCATAGTACGTATCTCCTGCTGGCTGCGTTACCTGCAAAGTGAGATAACCTACTATTGTGTTTTTCAGATAGTCTGTGGAGTTTGAGTCTTTGTAGCAGGCGTTTCCTATAGTGCCAGACTTCCACTTTTGTGGACCCACCTGCCAGTTGCAGTTCGGGGTGAAGGTTACGTTGGTGTAGGTGTTGTTTGTGGTAGAGTCCTTCACCTTGAGCCAGCTTGATCCATCTGTGGTTACCCAGAAGCGCGTTGCCACTGAGTCCGGCAAATACGTGTGATTGTCTGGGTCATAAACACGTATCTTAAGCAGCTGCCCTTCCCACCTATTCACAACCGAGTCGTTGCCCGCCGAAGCGCCCTCATATATGAACTGCACATCATCTTTTGTGATGGTAAAGTTCCTCCCTATGCGATCAGTGGTGTTGTGGGAGTCAGTGGCGTTGAACTTGAAGTAACGCGTGCCAATGTCGGAGCAGTCATAACCCCAGTAGTAGAAGTCCAGTTGCGTTACGGTCCCACAGTCTTTGCAGGTCTTTGTTTCTATGAGCGTCCAGGTGGAGTTGTCCGGGCTGAGCCAGAGTGACACGTTAACATCCTCCGCGTTTTCATCACTCACATTAACAGAGAATGTGAAGTTTTCGCCCCAGCCCCCGTCCTGCTCAAATGTCACAGTCTCGTTCTGCAGCACTGGCGGTATCCATAGCTGTATTAGCCGGAAGGTGTAGTTCTTGCGGTAAGTGGCGTTATTGTGGTAGGGGACCCCCCATGCGGTTATATTTACATCATAGTATCCTTGATCAGCGAAGGAGCCGTCAAAGTGGCACACTTGCGTCCCATTCTTGTAATCATCTACGGACTGGCACTGGAAGTGGTTTCCGAACCCGCGGCTGATAAGCGTGTAGTTTGCACTGGTGTTAAGGTACTCGCGCCCACACTCGTCCTGATAGTCTGTCGTCACATTTATTACTATTGAAGTAATGCGGTAGAATGTTTCGCCGTTCGGGTATGTGATGTTCGGTGCGATATCGCCCCATATCGTGGTGTTATACTGTTCTGAATTGACGGTCTTATAACATGCATCTAGTGTGGTTGAGCCGTACCACTTTTTCGGACCCACATCATACCTGCAGTCCGGGTCAAACCTGTACTCTACGTACCCGCTTGAGTTGGTGACATTGTTTCCATCTTCTATGAATTGGGTGCCGTTATAGGCAAAGAAGCGGACGCGCGGCGAGTCATAAGTAGGTATGTAAGCGGCAGGCTTCCCGCGGTCCGTGTCGTTTATGAGCAGTATGAATTGTGTGTATCCACTGGAGCGGTTGACCTCGCTCAGGTTTCCCTTAACGTATATTATTTGTACATCGTCTTTCTGGACGAAATGGTTTGTTTGTGTGGTGTTGGAAAGGGTGCTCGGGACGCCCGGCTCGCTTGCGTTGAAGCGGTAGGAGATGAAGCTACCTGCCGGTCCGCAGTCATAGGTGCGGTTGAAAGTAACAAGCTGGTTTGTTGGTTGCGGAATGAGTTTGCACTCTGTTATCTGCTCGCCTGTTCCCAGGTCCTCAAGCAAGCAGACCTGCACATCTGCATAGTGGTCCACCACCACTGAGAAGGTGTGGTTTTCTCCCCATCCGCCATCACCGGGAGCGCTGTGCTGCTGGTTGCTGAGCGAAACGGGCGTTATCTGGAAGTAGTGGTGTCCGTATGTCTTCACGTCGGGCCAGTGATATGGTTTTGTGGCGTTGGCTGTGATGTTGAACCAGCCTCCTTTGAACGTGGAAGTGTTGACTTGGCAAAGGTAGACAGATCCATTGAACTGTGCGTACCCTGTGTCTGGGCAGCGGTACGAGTCGCCGGTACGCGTGTTAGTCAGGTTGAACCAGACATTCGCATCACCCACAACTTGCCCGCAGTCATCCGTCAAGTTGAGCGTGAGGTTAAACAGCTCTCCTTGGGTGTAGTTTGTATTCCCATCAGGCACGAGCAAAGTCCCGTTAAGGTAACCCATTACAACTATATTGAAGTTTATGCTTGAATTGTCTGCGTAGCATGCTTCTCCTGAGAAGTTTGCCTTCCATGTGAGGTTGCCTGCAGGGAAGGAGCAGCTCGGGTTGTAATCGTAGTAGTAGTTCTTCCCGCTGCTGTTGAGGGTTGAAGTGAATGAGCTGCCATTTATCCAGAAATTAACATTTGTGTCTAGTATGTCTGTTCTGTTTATATCTAGCACATAGTCATAGAGCCGCACGGCAAGCCGGGTCTGCGAATCCGGTAGCGTGTTGCTCCTGTTTAGCGTTTTCCCTGCTCCTGAGAGGTGCATAATCCATATTGGCTCTTTTGTTACGTTAAATTGTATTGTGGGTGTTTCGTTCCAGTAGCCTGAGGTGTCTGTAACGTTGGTTTTGAAGTACCAGGTGCCAATATCATTCGGCGCCGGGCAGGAGAAGGTCCGCTCGTAGTAAAAGCGGGCGTTGTTGTTGTGGGAGCTGCTGAAGGTTTTCTCGTTGTTCCACGAGCCTGCCCCTTTCTTGAGCCAGAAGCGCAGGGTATCCGTGTCATTGTCTTGGTCAGTCACATATGAGGTGAAGTTCCACGGGCTTGCTCCCCATGGTGCCTCAAGCTTGTCCGCGCTTGCGTTCACATCAGGCACACTTGCCAAGTAAAACGCTGCATTATGGGTTGCTAGGCCATTCCAGTAAAGGGTCTGGTTGGATTCCATTGTTATGTTGTACCAGCCGTATGGGGCGGAGGCAGTTGGGAAGTTGCACTGGTATACACTTCCAACGGGCGTTCCTATGCACTCCCAGTAGTATCCCCCATGGGTAACATTGAAGCGCACAGTCGGCGTTGTTGTTGTAACTCCACAATCGGTCGTTACATAACCTTCTATTGTGAAGGTTGAATTGTATTCTTTACTTACATTCTCCCCTATTAGTTTTGTGATTGTGTTGCTGAGTGTCCCCTTTAATGTAAAGTTCCACTTGTAGCTTGAGTTGTCTTTTATGTATTGGTCACCCGTTGTGGCTGTGTACCACGAATGGTTACCCAGATAATACTTTCCCTCATCGGCGCACCACTCTGCATTAGTTATAGTGCGATTTAGCCAACCTGCGGATGCGGAGAGTGGGGAAGGTGCGCTTTCAAATGTATTCTGGTCGAATATGCTTATGAAAGTTTTTCCAATTGTTCCATCTGGATACGTTTTATTGTCTGTGTCATATATGCGCGTAGCGAAGCGGGTGGATGCGCTCCTATTTACAATGCCTGTATTTACAGGATCTTTAAGACTAAGTGTTACATCGTCCTTTTCCACAACATAAACGAATCCATCTAGAGTGTTGTTTCCGTCCGCGTTGGTGGCGTTGAATTTGAACTGCCATGTGTTTATATCCGTTGGCAGGTAGTCGTAGGTGAAGTTTAGTTGCGTCCAGCTCAAGCAGTCCACGCAAGTTGTGTTGCCTATAAGCTTCCAGCCTTGCCCAATTATTTTGTGCCATGCCCAGACTGTAACATTCCTCCCAAAGCGGTCCCGGACCCACAATGAAAACTTAAACTCTTCACCCCATCCACCCGTGGTGCGCGATGAATTGCCATTTATGTAGAGGGTGGAATTTTGCATTAGCGGGATATATTCGTAAACCTTTATGTCCGCAAACAGCCTCTGGCTCTCGTTGAACAATCTTCCATACTCCCACGTGTACCCCATGGAGCTTATGTTCAGGCTTGTGTTTGCCCCGTACATTGCGGTGGAGTATGATTCTAACCTTAGCGTGTGCTGGCTTCCCCACAGCTCCTCGCTAAGGTTCAGCGTTTTTGTGTCCGCGCCCTTGCCCAGCCAGTAATTCTCATAAACTGGCTTTCCGTCCAGCCTGAGCGCGAACTGCGCTATTGACACATTGTCGCCGCTTGATGTAAAGTTAAATGTTATGTTTTGTGAAACTAGCCTTTCGTAGTTCTGCCCTGGGGACTGGAAGCTGTGGGTCTGCTCGCTTGTGCAGGACTGTCCGGTGCACCTGTACCCGGGGAAGTCTACGTAAGAGGCGTACGCGGTTGTGTTTCTCACGGCAAACGGCTTGAATTCAAAAGTCCCCACCTTTGTGCAGTTCAGCTCAACTATTAGGTCTTTTGTGCTTTTTATTCCCAGATCCGTTAAGTTCCACACAGCAGTTTGACCCTGAGCGCTTCCATTGTATGTGTGGAGTATATTGCAGTAGCTTGGGATTGGCAGGTAGACCGTCCAGTTCTGCACATCATTGCCTACGTTCTTTGCGGTTAGTGTGTAGTTGTATGCGTAGTTTGGCATTATGCTGCGCGTCTCCGGCCATGGGAACTCCTCAAGCTGGTTTGCAGTGAGGAAGAATTCTACATGGCTTTCCCCTGAGTAGTTGGCCGTCTGTATGGTATGCTTTTTAGGCTCGCTTATTCGGACTCCTTTGTAAGATGCGTTCCACATTGCCCAGCCCACATCCCCATAGGCAGGCGGGGCTTTCAGCTGGTACGTGACAATTGTGTATTCCCTTGGGTCAAACATCTGTACATACCACTCTATTATGTTGTTTTCAAGGTCAACAGAGCTGTTTATTTCTGTTCCATCGCCGGAGACCTGCGGGTTTGCAGGAGTCCAGCCCGGCTTAAGGGACTCCCTTATGTATATTTGCCCTTCTTCCTTTTTGCACCCTTTGTTGTGTATTACTATCCTTGGGGTAAGCACTGCGCCATACCCTACAAG
>RFGV01000542.1 GCA_003696605.1 Chloroflexota bacterium
GTAGGGATCGTGCTCATGGTTGAACTCCTTTTGGTTGAGTTGTTTACAACAACCATGATGCACGATTCCTCGTTTTTGAAAAGTTTCATTTACTTCTATATTTGTTTCGAGAGCTTCGCGTAACTTACAAGGTGCCAACAGGCGAGAACGAGAATGCATAAGGTCGGGACGATTAACATGATGGGCCAACCAGGCAACCAACAAAACCGAAAAACAAACTTCGCTCACATGACGGTAAGCATGCCACAATCCCGTCCGGCGCAAGTCATTAAGGCGGTAATACTGTTTCAAAAATGCAAAGAGCCGTTCGATGTACCCTCGTTTGCCCCGGTCTTGGCGATACTGGGCTACCCACTCCAGGGTCACCAGAAATTTCTTGCCTGCTTTGCGCGGATTGTAAACCACCTTGGGTGTCGCGCCGAGCACGTTAACGATAAACAGCAGCACAGCCTTAGTGTAATAGGCGGCGTCCGCCCGTACTACAGTAACTGGCAGGGCAAACAAGCGATGAACCAGTGCCATCAAGCGCGTCGCCCAGGGGCCATCGTTGGCGTTAGCTGGCGAAACCAGGAACATGATGGGCAACAAGCTGTCACGGCAGATGAGCATGTGGACTTTGTAACCAAACCGCTTGCTGAAGCTCCACCTGGCATCCGTATCCGACAGCGTGAAAGCATCTATGATGGTTGAATCAATTACCCAATCACGACCAAGAATCACACCACGCCGAATCAGGATGGCGACCAGCAGGCAAAAGGTGACAAAATACACCCAGATGCCCAGGTTATCACGCCGCCGTCGCAACTGGCTGGAACTGATCACTGCACCAGGGATAAAGCCACAAGCCAGCGCTAATTCGGGCCAGCGTTTCATCCGCCGCACCATTATTTCCGGCGAGAGTTGCCAAACGCTCATCACGAATATGGTTACCAGGATGCTTTCGTCTCGATATGTAACAGGTCGTCCACCTGGTCCCGCCGGTAATGCGGGCCGCAGCCAATTAGACAGTTTGACAATGAGACTTGCCAAGGATAACAAATGTAATTCATTGACAAATTGGGGCGAGAAAATGAAAGGGTCTGCGCCCACAAAGGTATTGATGGCGCGTTGCTTGCATCTTGCTAATTCTGTTGGTAACATTCATTTCGCTCCTTTGCACTAGGTTTGTTTTGTTTGCAAACACAATTTTACCCTGTGCCAAGGAGTATTTTCATTATTTTGAGGTTATGCGAACCTCTCGTTTCATCAAAAGTATTTCAAACTATAGAGTGGACTGACTTTGTTTGCTGGCTCTGTAAATA
>RFGV01000543.1 GCA_003696605.1 Chloroflexota bacterium
ATAACTACCAACACCTAGAGATGTGAGGTTTGCTAAACTTACGTTGTCAACAAGGGCGGTATTTTGGACACGGAGTATTCCATTCTCCCAGATAGCTCCATAACGCTGAGCATTGTCAAAAACAAAAGCTAAACGATGAGTCTGACCATCATATATGGTTGATGGATGATAGAAATTCAAAGAATTAGCACCCGTGGTTTTTACGTTCCAATTAGATGTGAACGTACGAATATAGCTTGTTCCGTTTCGAGTGCCGAACACGCGTGGTTCCGCGGTTTGGCCAGGCTCGAACTCCACATCTGCAATGATCGTGAACTTGTCTGTGATGTTACCAGTGCCTGTAAAATATAAATCATCCGCCGCCCGCGTCACCGTGGTCGTGGTGGTGGGGATGACGGACGTGCCAAAAGGCATAGGTTCGCCTTGCGCATGCCAGATATGGACTGTCCCTGTTCCTGCACCCGTGTAAAAAGTTGTGCCAGCAGACGCAATTCCGATGTAGACATTGGATGCCGCCGTGCCAGTCCCGTATACCTCGCACCAATACCATCCATTCGCCAAGGGAACGATTTTGGCACTACCGCTTATAACTGATGTAATCGTCCCATTAGTCAGATCAAAATATGCCAATGCAACCTGACCATCGGTTGGGTTGCGCATCATGACTGAGCATTGCGTCATCGTCCCTGCTTTGACGATGGCATATGCCGTCTGGCTGCCCGCAGGGATCGAGGCGACGGTCTGATAAATACGGTGATAACCATTGGTGACATCATCTGTGATGGTGTAGCAATTCGTCGAACCATCCGGACCAATTACGCCCGTGGCTGCGGCTACGGTGCATCCCTGTTTGCCCCAATTTGCAGCCGCAAAATTCTGCGAATCGAGTAGATAGTTCGTACTGCTCCCCTCCAGCAGGATCCCGATTCCACCATCAGCCATACGCTCAAAGGCGGGAAATCCAGCGGGCGCGCCCGTGACCTGCCCGGTCAGCGGGTCAATGTAGGTTCGGCGAGACGCGCGGCTGTAGCTGGAGAGGCCACGATACTTGCCAGCAAAGCGCCAGAGTGCGAATTGCACCACCGGCGTGCCGGTTGGGTCGGCAAGCAGGGCGGAATATTCCAGCGTGACGGTCGTGGCAGTCGTCGCCACAATCGGGTATTGCTCGCCGTTGATGATGGCATATTGCCCGGCAGCCACCCCGTCCGGCACCGCTGTAAACG
>RFGV01000544.1 GCA_003696605.1 Chloroflexota bacterium
TCACTCCCAAATATCAGATGACTGTAAAAAGTATGATTCTCGTTGTCTCTGCGTCTGACAATGGGTAAACTCGCCCGTACACTCGGGACGATGTATTATTACACGTGGTACTTTCAGAGAAGATTACGGCATTTTGCCACTTGCTCAAACAAGTATCAATCAGGAAGTGAAAGGAAAACAGGTATGGAACAACCGCAAAACCAATCCCCCAATAATGCTGGCATTCACGAGCAGCGAAAAGCCGATCACATTCGCATCAATCTTGAAGAAGATGTCCAGTTTCGCAGTATAACAACTGGCCTGGAAAAGTATTTTTTCATGCATCAGGCACTGCCAGAATTAAATCTGGCTGAAGTAGATACTTCTACATCGTTGTTTGGGAAACAACTTCGCACACCATTGCTCATTTCCTCCATGACAGGAGGCACGGCCGAAGCACGGGCTATTAACCGCATATTGGCTGAAGGGGCACAAGTAGTGGGTATGGCTATGGGCTTGGGTTCTATGCGTGCTGCTATTGAGGATGAAAGTCTGGCTGATACTTATCGAGTACGAGATGTTGCGCCGGATATTTTGCTGTTTGCCAATCTGGGTGCAGTACAGTTGAATTATGGGTATGGTTTGGCAGAATGTCAGCGAGCGGTTGAGTTGTGTGAAGCAGACGCGCTTATTTTGCATTTTAATGCGCTTCAGGAGGCTGTGCAGCCGGAGGGAGATGGAAATTTTGCTGGCTTGCTGACAAAAGTGGAACAGATTTGCCGCCATTTGTCTGTGCCGGTAATTGCAAAAGAGGTGGGGTGGGGATTTGCTGAGAAGACAGCACGCCAGTTAGCTGAGGCCGGGGTGGCAGCGATTGATGTGGCTGGTGCCGGTGGTACTTCGTGGAGTCAGGTGGAAATGTACCGGGCACCGACAGCGCGACATGCACGGGTGGCTGGGGCGTTTATTGATTGGGGAATCCCAACGGCCGTTTCCATTCAATATTGTCGCCGTGCTGCCCCTCATCTGCCTGTTTTTGCCAGTGGCGGCATCCGCAATGGCATTGATGTTGCCAAATGCATCGCCCTGGGCGCAAATCTGGTTGGTTTGGCGGGAGACTTTTTGCGAGCAGCCGATAAAAATGGGGTAGCTGGCGTGGTAGAACTGGCCGAAACTATCACAGATGAGTTGCGGGTGGCCATGTTTTGTAGTGGAGCGGCCGATTTGGAAGCGTTATCTCGCACCCCGCTCTATACTGAATTCTGAATCTTGAGAAGAGTCAATTCCAGTTTGTTAAATTAGTTTTACACTGAAGGGAAGTATGAACAACGAATTACAAACTTTCACAGCAGAAATGTTGCCTGTATTGGAACAAGAAATGCGGTCTATCCTCCGGGCTGACCGGGCCAATGATGCTTTTTATGGCATGATGCATTACCACATGGGTTGGGTGAATGCAGAATTGCAGCCGGTGGAGGTAGCAGCAGGGAAACGAATTCGGCCGTTGCTTTGCCTGCTCATTACACAAGCCGCCGGTGGTAACTGGCAACAAGCCGTTCCGGCAGCAGCAGCCATTGAACTGTTGCACAACTTTTCCCTTATTCATGATGATATTGAAGATGCCAGTCCTACCCGACGTGGGCGGGAAACTTTGTGGAAAATATGGGGAATTGAACAGGCCATCAATAGTGGCGACGCCATGTTTGCCCTGGCTCATCTGGCAATGACCCGACTGGCCGACAGAGGGGTGGATCCGGCCATTGTCATACATGCGTTGCGTCGCTTTGACGAAACGTGTGTGGCGTTGACAGAAGGTCAACATGCTGACATGGCTTTTGAAAAGCGGTCAGAGGTAAGTGTGGCGGATTATCTGGCGATGATCACCGGAAAAACGGCCGTTCTTCTCGGTCTTTGCGGCGAACTCGGTGCGCTCATTGCCGGCCAACCCCAAAACATCGTTGAGCATTACGCCCAATTTGGTCAGCACCTGGGTCTCGCCTTCCAGGTCAAAGACGACATCCTCGGCATTTGGGGTGACGAAAGCCGTACTGGCAAATCCGCAGCCACCGACATCATCACCAAAAAGAAAACCTTACCCGTACTCTATGGATTATCCAAAAGCACTGCCTTGCGCGACTTATACCAACAAACCCAAACCGACGAAACTTTCGTCAGAAAAACAATAGAACATCTCAATCAGCTTGGTGCACGGGAATACGCGACTGACATCGCCATTTCTTACTCCAACACCGCCCTGGAACACCTGCATGCGGCTCAGCCTGCTGGCCTTGCCGCCCAAGCCCTGCATCAACTTGCTGAAATGCTTCTCAAACGAGACTACTAATCCCCCCCAAGAAACGCAAACCACTCAACGCAGGCCAAAAATAAAAAACGGCGACCCCATCTCAGAGGTCGCCGTTCTGCTTTAGAGAAAACGCTTTTTGTTAATTCTCTTCGTCTTCGTCTTCTTCCGGCAATGGCCCCAATTTGCTGGTGTCAGCCGCTGCAGCGGCAATCGCAGCCAACAAATCTTCATCTGTATTATCGTCAATTAGCATTGCCTTCTTCAAGTCGAATTCTTCCTTTTCGGCCTTTCCATCAGACTCTTTAGCCTCTTCCTGCTTCTGTTTTTCCTCATAGTAAACCTTAAAACCAGTACCTGCAGGAATCAGTTTACCGATGATGACGTTTTCTTTCAGGCCAAAGAGTTGGTCTTCTTTACCAGCAATCGCAGCCCCGGCCAGAACACGAATGGTATGCTGGAAGGAACTGGCCGCCAGGAAACTTTCGGTATTCAACGCAGCCTTGGTAATACCCAACAACACCGGCTTAGCTTGTGCGGGTTGACCACCTTCAGCCACAATTTCTTCATTTTTCTCCTGGAAAACGGCCGATTCCACCAACTCACCCGGCAACATATCCGTATCACCAGAATGAGTAATCATCACCTTGCTCAGCATCTTGCGAATAATTACCTCAAAATGCTTGTCGTGAATATTCTGACCTTGCGGACGATAAACCTTCTGCACTTCACGCAACAAGTACTGCGTAACGGCATCACGTCCCAAAATCTCCAAAATCCGATGCGGGTTCTTGGAGCCTTCGGTCAACTGATCAGCAGCATTCACCTTTTGGCCATCGGAAACCAACAAGCGCATACCAGCCGGGATTTCATAGTCCCGTTCTTCTGTTTGTTCCCAAGTCACACGCACCAGACTGCCATCAACCTTGACACGTCCCGCATGTTTAGCAATCAGGACTTCACCTTCATTTTCAGCAACAATGTCCCCCTGACTGATTTCGTCACCAGTCTCAACCTTCACTGTCCAGCCTTCAGGGATTTCATATTCATCATCCACCAGTCTGGTATCCGTGACGAAGACATGGCGCACACCATCAATTACGCGAACATGAGCAATACCACTAATTTCAGTGATAACAGCTTCACCTTTCGGCCGTTGGCGTGCTTCAAACAACTCTTCAACACGCGGGAGACCCTGTGTAATGTCGCCACCAGCTGTTGCTGTACCACCCGTGTGGAAAGTACGCAGCGTCAACTGGGTACCAGGCTCGCCGATAGACTGAGCAGCCATAATACCAACGGCCGTTCCCAGCTCCACCATCTTGCCACGTGCCAAATCAATCCCGTAACACTTGGCACAAATACCCCGACGCAACTCACACGTCATCGGCGAAAAGACATACACCTCTTCGATACCTGTCGCATCCACTGCCTCCGCCAATGCTTCCGTATACAACTCACCCGTATTAATAATAATCTCACCCGTTTCCGGATCCACAACCGGTGCAGCAGCCACACGACCAAAAATACGCTCTGCCAATGTTTGCTTACCAAAATTATCTGCCCGGCGAATCCAAATACCCTTAGCTGTGCCGCAATCCTCATCCATCACGATCACATCCTGGGCAATATCCACCAGGCGCCGAGTCAGATAACCCGCGTCCGCCGTACGCAAAGCCGTATCAGCCAACCCCTTACGCGCACCATGCGTAGAGATAAAATACTCCAGTGTATTCAACCCTTGACGGAAATTCGACTGAATCGGCACAATAATAATGCGCCCACTGGGATCAGCCATCAAACCACGCATACCAGCCAATTGGGTAATCGGGCCAAACCCACCCTTACCAGCACCCGAAAGTGCCATCAACGCAATTGGACCTGCCGGGTCAATTGCCTTACGCACAGCCTTCTCCACCTGGTCTTTGGCAGCATCCCATTGATCAACCGTACGCTGATATTGTTCATTCTCCGTTAACAAACCACGACGGTACTGCCGATCAATCTCATCCACACGGGCACGAGCCGCCGCCAAAATCTCTTCCCGCTCTTCAGGAATCGTCAAGTCGGCCACAGCAATTGTTGTACCAGACACGGTTGCAAACTTGAACCCAATATCCTTAATCTTATCTACTACCTCAATCGTTGCTTCATCACCAAGACGGCGATAAATCCGATTGATCAGCGCGTTCACCCCACCTTTATCCAACACTCGGTTTACAAACCGCATTTCGGGTGGCAAGGCCATGTTAAACAAAACCCGTCCCGGTGAAGTTTCGATAATACGACGACGAGGCTTGTTATCAGCATAACGCTCCCCATTATCCTTAAAATAAGTATCCGTCAGGAGCTTGATCTTGGCGTGAATATGAACCTGGCCTAACTCATAAGCCATTTCTACTTCTTCCGGCGTACTGAAAATACGCCCTTCGCCTTCTTGCCCATCTTGCATAAGTGTCAGGTAATAAACACCCAACACCATGTCTTTGGATGGCCCCACAATCGGCTGACCATCAGCCGGCTTCAGCAGATTCTTGGTGGCCATCATCATTTCTTTGGCTTCTTGTACAGCCTTCTCTGACAACGGCACGTGCACAGCCATCTGGTCACCGTCGAAGTCAGCATTGAAGGCAGCACAAACGAGAGGATGCAATTGAATTGCCTTACCCTCGATGAGAATAGGCATAAATGCCTGAATACCCAAACGATGCAAAGTGGGGGCGCGGTTGAGCAAAATCGGCCGTCCTTCAATCACCTCTTCCAGCACTTCCCACACTTCCGGTGGCTGACGCTCAATAAACCGCCGTGCTCCCTTCACATTGCTGGCATACCCATATTCCACCAGTTTACTAATAACAAACGGCCGGAACAGCTCCAACGCCATCGTCTTGGGCAAACCACACTGCCCCAACTTTAGCTGTGGACCAACCACAATCACTGAACGACCAGAGTAGTCCACACGCTTACCCAGCAAGTTACGACGGAACCGCCCCTTCTTGCCCTTAAGCATGTCAGACAACGATTTCAGCTCTCGGCGACCACGTCGGCTTAATGCCTTACCACGCTGACTATTGTCAATCAAGCTATCAACTGCTTCCTGGAGCATGCGCTTTTCGTTACGAACAATAACATCTGGCGCACCTAACTCCAGCAATCGCTTCAACCGATTATTTCGGTTAATCACACGACGATACAAATCATTCAAGTCAGAAGTAGCAAAACGGCCACCATCTAACTGCACCATTGGCCGCAAATCTGGCGGAATAACTGGTAACACAGTCAAAATCATCCACTCTGGCCGGTTACCACTTTTGCGTAAAGCCTCAACTACTTGCAAGCGCTTGGTAGCACGTTTGGCAGCCTGTTTAGAACGTGTAGTTCGTACCTCGCGCCATAATTCGCGCGACAGCTTGTCCAGGTCCATTCGCTTGAGGATTTCATACAAGGCCTCTGCACCCATATCAGCCCGGAAGACATTCCCGAATTTGCTTTTCAGCTCACGATATTCTGTTTCATTCAGGAACATCATTTGGGCAAGGGATTCGAGTTGTTCTCGATTGGCCTGGGCCTGCTGACGCAAACGGGCTAATCGCTGCTCAAAGTGTTCACGATGTTCTTCGCTAGCATTTTCTATTTCGGTCCGAAGCTCTTCTATTTCGCGCTGAATGGCTGCAGATCGACTCTGATGGTCTTCTTCGCTTTCGGTTTGGACTTCAGTGAGCCGCTCGGAGGTTAGCTCTTGCACCATGACAATGTGCTCTCGGCCAATGGTTTCACCTTTTTTGGCGATAACCTTATCACCCAGTTTGATGGTTTCTGGTGCTTCTGAGCCTTTCAGGTTGTCGAGGCGTTGTTCAACAAGCTTGGCTTCACGAACTACCTCGTCAGTTGCAGCAGCCAACCGTTCATCAAAAGTTGCATTCAGGTTTGCCAACTCTTCTTCTAGTGCTTGCAACCGTTCTTGAACTTCGGCGGTAGCTTCTGTAATGCGTTCTTGAAGTTCTGTTTCCAGTTTGCGCTCGGCTTCGATCAACTCTTCTTCCAGGCGACTTAGTGCCCGTTGACGAGCTTCTTCATCTACATAGGTAACAACATATTGGGCAAAATAAAGAACGCGATCAAGGTTGCGTCGGGAAACGTTGAGCAGTAATCCCATGTAACTTGGTACACGACGTGTATACCAGACATGGGCAACTGGGGCGGCCAGTTCGATATGGCCTAATCTTTCACGACGAACTGAGGATCGGGTGATTTCGACACCACATTTGTCGCAAATCAATCCCTTATAACGAATGTTTTTGTATTTTCCACAGTAACATTGCCAGTCGCGTGTGGGGCCAAAGATTGCCTCACAAAACAGACCATCTTTTTCCGGGCGCAAGCGCCGGTAGTTGATGGTTTCTGGCTTTGTTACTTCCCCGTAGGACCAGGAACGAATCTGCTCGGGGGATGCTAAACTGATACGCAACGAGCGGAATTCTGTTGTCTCCACCAGGTGACCTCCCAAAAAATTTAAGCTCCAACCCTTTTTAAAATATTTCTCTAGCGTCCCCCCGCTAGAATCAGGCACATCAGAGGTATAAACACATAAAAGAGCGTTGGCCAAACGGGAAGCCTACGCTCTTGGGGTATGCCTTGGGACACTTTAACATAACCGTTATATTGTACCGGTTAACAGACAGAAGTCAAGCTGTTAACATGAGTATTTTGTGAGAATACAGACAAAAAATTATAAATCAGGTTTGTGTTTTTGCCAAATTTTGTGTTTTAGCTTGCTTGTGGTTTGATGGTGCTACCGCAGTATTCGCAGGTAACGGCCGTTACACCACGTGGTGGTGGGGGGACGGCCGCAAAACAATTGGGGCATTGGGCAGGGAAAGAAGCGGCTGTTTTTCGGGCTGTTTCTACTTCTTCCACGTACTCGTCAGCTCGATCTTCGTCAATTTCACCGGTTTGTATGCGTTTAATCAGTGCTGCCCACGTTGCCGAATCAGCCCCTTTTAGATGAAAGCGGGCACGAGATACTGGTGCTGTGGCAGTAAATACAAATTCCAGAATATCGTCTTTGCCCATCCCCAAAAAGCCACCTTCTTTTTTGTGTGTGACAGTTTCTATATCCTGTGCGGCTACATCCAGCAGTAAGCGTTGTACTTTTTCTGATTTTGTCTTGAATATTCCCAGTAGCTTTTCGGTTACAATTTCATCTCGTTGTTCAAATAATAGTCGTTGATCGGTGAGAAACAAGATGCCTTCGGGGCCATCTTCACCATTTTGTTGCCACACGGATTCAACAGCTTGCAGGGGAGCTTCGGTATCGTAGAGTTGGATTTCGGCTGATTCTTCAAAGTAGGTAACTATTTTCTCGATCTGGTGAATTTCGTGTTCAATGGCATTGAGTTCTTGAGCGATGCTTCGGTAGAGTGCTGTCACGGCCGTTTCTGCTGCCTGAATCCGGTTGGCCAGGGCATTAACGGCCGTTTCTACCGCCGACACCGCCCCTTCCGACACTCGTCCACCAGCCACCCCCAGACGTGTAACCAGGCGTTCGGTCTTATCCAGTTCTACATCCAACGTTTGTACATGATGCCGCAGCGTCTCTTCCACCCGCGCCCTTACATCATCCCACTTGTCATCAATCTGCTCTAATCGGTCTTCCAATGGGCCAGAATGTACAAAGCCCCGTGTATGCAGTGTTTCCAAAACCAGGGGCAACTCGGTCAATTGGGTATCAATACGGCCAATTGACTCATAAATGCCACCAAGTTGGGCTTCTGCTTCCAGGCGGGTAAAGGTGGATTGCACATCCGAAATACGAGCCTGTAATGATTCATCAACGCCTGCATGATGAGCATGTGCCAAATGACGGCGTGAAGGAGGTGGTGGTAACGGCCGTCCAGCCATAGCTGCCCGTCGCCTTTCAGCTCGAACAGCTGGTCGAACACGTCGCCGCACAGCTCGTTTAATCGCCCGAGGTGGCACACCCTGCCGTCGGGCAATACGCCCAATCTTACGCCGCATTTTCCCACGTCCTCTCATCACAAAATCTCCATTAACCTGTTTCAGCCACCTCGCCAACAGAGTGCCGCAAATACGCCTCCATAAATTCATCAAGGCGGCCATCCAACACCGCCTGGGCATTTCCCATTTCATACCCAGTACGATGATCTTTCACCATTTTATACGGATGCAATACATAAGACCGAATCTGATTCCCCCAGCCAGCATCCACATCTTCGCCTTTCAAAGCGGCCAACTCTGCTTCCTGCTTACGTCGTTCCAGGTCAAAGAGCTGTGCCTTGAGGATTTTCATAGCCATTTGCATATTCTGCGTTAGAGAACGCTGATTCTGGCAGGAAACGACGATACCGGTAGGAATATGCGTGATACGAACGGCCGTTTCATTCTTCTGCACATGCTGTCCACCCGCCCCGCTTGCCCGAAACCGGTCAATTCGCAAATCTTTCTCATCAATCTCAATTTCAATATCTTCCGCCACATCTGGCCACACCTCAACCTTGGCAAACGAAGTATGACGACGGCTCGAAGCATCATACGGAGAAATACGCACCAACCGGTGTACACCCCGCTCCGACTTAAGACGGCCGTAAGCATAATCCCCCTGAACAGACATCATACAACTCTTAATACCCGCCTCATCTCCCGGGCTTTCATCCAAAATCTCCACCTTAAAGCCCCGATCTTCTGCCCAGCGGATATACATCCGTTGCAACATCTGCGCCCAATCTTGCGCCTCGGTTCCTCCGGCTCCAGCATGAATCGCCAAAATCGCATCTTCATCATCATATTTGCCCGAAAACAACGTCCGAAACTCCAGATCAGACACCGTTTTAGACAAAACTTCAACCTCACGAGTTAGCTCCGGGAGCAACTCCTCATCCCCCAACTCTGCCAACTCCAAGGCATCATGCAAACGCGCCCGCACCGACTCCCATACAGCAACCTGTCGTCGCAAGCGAGTCAATTCCCGCATTATCTGCTGTGCTTTTGCCGAATCACTCCAAAAATCAGGCTGATTAGACGCCTTTTCCAGCTCAGCCACTTTATTTAACTGGCTATCTACGTCAAAGACGCCTCCACAAATGATCGATTGTTTCCTGTAAATTCTTCAATTGGGCAACTATTTCTTCCATTGCGCCTAAATCCTCCAGATATAAATTTTCAGTTACGTTCAAACAATCCTTCTACAAACTGATCCGGGTCAAAGGGAGCCAGATCCTGAATACCCTCACCTGTACCAATAAATCGTACTGGCAAACCCAGTTCACGATAAATTGCGAAAACCATTCCTCCCTTAGCTGTACTATCCAGCTTGGTCAATACCACACCAGTAGCATGGACAGATTCTTTGAATTTAGCTGCCTGTACCAAAGCATTCTGCCCAGTCGGTGCATCCAGAACCAACAACACTTCATGAGGGGCATTATGCACGCTTTTGCGACACACACCATATACTTTTTCCAATTCTTTCATCAGGTTGTATTTGGTGTGCAGCCGGCCAGCCGTATCGATAAACAGCAAATCGTAACCACGAGCGCGGGCGGCACGAATACCATCGTAAGTAATAGCAGCCGGATCGGCTCCAGGCTGGCTGGCAATAACCGGCACATCTGCTCGTTGTCCCCAAATTTTTAGTTGGTCAATAGCGGCAGCCCGAAAAGTATCGCCAGCAACCAGCATTACTTTACGTCCCTTTTGTTTATAATGGTAAGCCAGTTTGCCAATGCTGGTTGTTTTGCCAGAGCCGTTTACACCAACGACCATGACAACGGTGAGCAGTCGTTTTCCTTCCAGCTCAAAGGGGGCGTCGCTGTTAAGAATGGCACGTAGCTCTTCTTTCAGCGCAGCCAGTAGCTGTTCAGCCCGAAACAGTCCTTCTCGCTCTACGCGCTCACGCAAGGTATCTACTAATGCCATGGTTGTGGGTACACCAACATCAGCTTGTACAAGCAGGGCTTCCAGGTCTTCCCAGGTCTCTTCTGTGATTTCGCCCATTCCCAGCACATTGACAATTTGGCCAAATACGGCCTGGCGGGTACGGGTTAGTGATTCTCGAATGCTTTTAAACAATGGTTTCCCTCTTACTTAATGGAATGGTTTGGTGAAACAAGTGAAAGTACAGGCAATGCCTGGCCTGTGCCTCTTTGTATCTCTCTTTGAGTATAGCATTGATTGCGGTCAAGACAATTGGACGATTTCTCCATCTGCCGTCAGTTGTTCTATGCGAAGTGTTGCTTGTTCAAGTTGCTGGCTGCACCAGGCAGCGAGTTTTTGGCCACGCTCAAACAGGGCGAGGGATTCTTCCAGGGTGTGTTCGCCAGATTCGAGTTGGGTGATGATGGTTTCCAGTTCTTGCAGGGCTGCTTCAAAGGTTAAATTTTCAATTTGGGTGGACATCTGTATTTCCTCCATTGTGGGTAACGATAGTGGGGATACGGCCGTCTTGCACTTGTATTTGTAGTTTATCACCGGGCTGGACAGCATGGATAGTGCGGACAATACGGCCGTTTTCATCCCGCACAATCGCATAGCCTCTGGCCAATGTCGCCTGGGGACTAACAGCATGAAGCGTTTTTGCTGCCAGTGCCAGCCGGCTATGAGCCTGTGTTAACTGACTATGGATTGCCTTCTCTAACCGAACAACCAGGTTATCCAGATATTGCCGGTAATTATTCAACCGGTTGGCCGGATTAAGATGACCCAATGCCCGCTGGAGATTATGCAGGGTATCCTGTTTACGGGCAACAATCTCCTGAATAGATGTCACCAATTGTGATTGCCGGGCAACCAGCAACGGCCGTAATTCCCCCACATCCGGCACCGCCAACTCGGCTGCAGCCGAGGGCGTGGGTGCCCGAACATCTGCCACAAAATCTGCAATCGTAAAATCCGTCTCATGCCCCACCCCACTAATCACCGGATGCCGGGCTGCAAAAATCGCCCGCGCGACTCGCTCATCATTAAACGCCCACAAATCTTCCATAGAGCCGCCACCACGAGCCACAATAATCGTATCCACATCATCCCGCCCATCCAGCCATTGCAAGGCACGCACAATTTGAGGCGGTGCTTCATCTCCCTGCACCAATGTAGGCGCAATCAACACACTCACCAGCGGATAACGACGACGCAAAACATTCAAGATATCACGCAAGGCAGCCGCATCAGGTGATGTAACAATGCCAATTTTACGTGGAAACACCGGCAGTGACTTTTTGTGCGCAGCATCAAACAAGCCCTCGGCAGCTAACCGCTGTTTCAACTGTTCAAATGCAACAGCCAGGTTCCCCCGACCAGCAGGAATGATGCGATCGGCATAAAGCTGGTACACTCCCCCGGCGTCATACACAGAAATACGGCCGTGTACCACCACAGCATCTCCATCCTGAGGCAAATACTGCTGACGTGCAACCGCGTTGCGCCACATCACACATTTTAACTGTGCCTGGCTATCCTTAAGCGTAAAGTAGAGATGGCCAGAACGGGCATGGGTATAATTCGAAACTTCACCGGAGACTGCCACATCTTGCAAGCGAAAATCCATTTCAAACAGTTCACGGATATAGGCTGTTAACTCACTCACTGACCACGTATCTGAATCCGCTTCTGGTAACAGATCCAAAAAGCCCATTTCATTAACTCCAGCAATACCTACTTCTTTTCCATACTATCACGCCATTCATGATATTCTGGCACATCTTCACCAACGGAATAAAAGAAAAAGTATGCCCCCATAGGTCCCATGAATTTGAATTGGCGACAAAAACGACGGGAGCGCGTTGCATAATCTAACCCATCCATAGAACGCAGGTAATTGTACAGGGAGCCATGTTCGGCAATCAATTTCTGGCAAACCCGTGCGTTGTGAATAGTGGCTTCGATTTTACGGCCGTTTCGTACAATCCCCTTATCTTCCAGCAAACGCTCCACATCCTCATCTGTAAATGCTGCCACACGATTCACATCAAAGCCAGCAAATGCTTTTTGAAAATTTGGCCACTTTTGGCGAATAACCTTCCAGCTAAACCCGGCCTGAAATACAGCCTGAGTAATTTTTTCCAGATAACCCGCGTCATTTTGTGGCACCTCACGCGGTGGAATCTCATAACTTGCTTCTGGTGGCATTTTCATCTCCTTAATTGGCCATACAACCCATAAACTTTTTAGAACATTCGCTCTAATTGTAACAGATTCGTCAATCAGTGACACAATCTTGCCATACCCTTCCTGAACATGCTAAAATGCAACATATCGTTATGAGGAGGTGAGATTGGATACTTTAGAACTGGCACATTTGTTAATTGAAACAATTTTGGACAAAAAGGGGAGCAACATCACATTGCTTGACATTCGAGAGCAGGCGCTTTTTGCCGATTATTTTTTGATTTGTGAAGGCGAAAATGAGCGTCAGCTTTTGGCAATGGCGGAAAGTATTCGTCAGGACGCCAAGGAAAAAGCTAATTTAGTTGGGGGACCAATAGAGGGCGATCCATCTTATGGGTGGGTATTGATTGATTTTGGTGATCTGATAGTGCACCTGTTCTCCCCAGAAAAACGACGTTATTACAATTTAGAAGAGTTATGGGGAGAGGCCCATACGGTGCTTTCCATGCAATAAAAGCGACAAGCTTGCGGTTTTGTCCAAACAGAAAAGACCCCGTACCCAAATCTGGTAGCGGGGTCTTGCTGTTTACCAGTTGGGAAAGTGTTTATTATTCACGAATCCAGGCGTCAGTCACTCGGTTCCAGTCAACCAATTCATCTTCGTTGAAGAATAAGTTGACTTCTTTGGCTGCGTTTTCGGGGCTATCGGAGCCATGCACAAGATTTCGGCCAATTTCCATACCGAAGTCACCCCGAATGGTTCCGGGGGCAGCTGTTACCGGATTAGTTGCGCCCATGGTGGCACGTGCGGCAGCGATGGCGTCTTTGCCTTCCCAAACCATAGCCACCACAGGGCCGGAGGTGATGTATTCGACGAGGCTGTTGTAAAACGGCCGTTCTTTATGCACCGCGTAATGCTCTTCTGCCAGTGCCTTCGACATCTGAATGAATTTCATTCCCACCAGCTTCAGGCCACGCCGCTCAAACCGAGCAATAATTTCACCAATCAAACCACGCTGTACACCATCAGGTTTTACCAAAATCAATGTTCGTTCCATCAAATCTACTCCAACGATTCAAATTTTTATGTTACCGGCAAACAAAGAGGCAGTCATATATACGACTGCCTCTGAATTTTAAGCCAGCCAGGGGCTTATCACCCCAGCCCTTTATTTTGTCCTATTTTTACAGCAGGTCAAGTGCCTGACGATAAGTCTCTAAAGCTTTTTGCAGTTGGCCATTGCGTGTATAAGCGTCACCTAACAAACGGCGCAAGAGAGGTTGTTCGGGGTTTTCATTAACGGCCGTTTCTAAATCTGCAATAACAGCCAACAAGCCAGCCCCTTGCTCAATCAGTTCCTGATACAGTATCAATGCCTGGTTAAATTGCTTTAGCTGCACAGCCTCGCGGGCGGCTGCCAGTTTCTTTTCATCGAGGTGTAACGCTGATTCAATCGGTTCTACCGATGGAATGACCAATGTTTCCTCTTCTTCCGGTGGCAGCCCCAATCTTGCTTCCAATTCCGGATCCAGCGGCGGTAGTGGGCCAGTGTCTATATTTGTATCTGGCTGTGGCAACAAACCAGAATCTGTTTCGATATCAGAAGAAGTCACTTCATCTTCTGCGGCTAACCAGCCTTCGATGTCCGGTTCAGGCAAGTCGGACAGCCAGCCGGTTTGTGAGGGCAACAAATCAGTTTCTTCATCCACAGTAAGCCATTCAGGCAGATCGTAGTCGCTACCTTCGAGCAAGGGATCAACATCGCTCAAAATTTCTTCAATGTCTGGTTCTTCATCTACAGGTGGTTCAGATTCAGCAACTTCTTCGATAGCGGCAAAGATATCATCTATGTCGGTTTTTTCGTCTGTCAGCGGTGCAGGAGAGGGTTTGGCAGCAGATTCGGCCGTTTCCGGTGTACCAAATAAATCTTTTGCCTCTTCTTCGCCCTCCAATGTGGCCAATTCTTCCAGCCAGGCCATGGCTTCATCCGGGTCTTCTGGCATGGAGGCCAAAATATCTTCATCAGGAATTGCTTGTTCTGGGGGTGCAGTTGGAGCAACAGGCTCTACAGGGGGCACTTCTGTTTCTGGTTCGGCCGTTGTTTCTTCTGCGGCAAATTGCTGGAGCCAGGCAAGTGCCTGATCTGGATCTTCTGGCATATCCTCCACACCAACATCTAACGCCTGTTCTTCTTGTACTTGAGTAGCCAGCTTAGATTCAGTGGCAGGTGGTTCGGCCGTTTTGCGCAACACCACATTCTCCAGCCAATCTAATGCATCAGCCAACTCATCTTCAGGCGGCTCTATATCGGCCACATCCAGAGATATATCAACAATGGATGCCCCATTTTGCATAGCAACTTGTTCCAGCCAGTCCAAATCTGCAGCCAGTTGGGCGTCCTCGTCCAGAGCGGCGGCCATTTGTTCTGCGACTTCTTCTGGTTTAGGCTCAGGTTTGGTTGGTGGCGGTGGTGTTTTCTTTTCTGGTTTACGGGATGCACCACTGCCAAAGCTGTCATCTTCGAGAATGTCGAGGATGCTCAAGTCAAGCTGGTCGGCCGTTGCTTCCCGATCGATTTCGTCAGATACGCCTTGCTCTGCGGCCAGTTCCTCCAGCCAGGACATGGCATCCCCCAATTCGGCCAGTAAATCGTCTTCGGTACCCGCTGTTTCAAGGGTGGCCACAGGTTCAGATTCGGCCGTTTCTGGCTCTGGTTCTGGCTCTGATTCATCAGCTTGCGATAGAGATGGTAATTCTTCCAGTGGGGCTCCCTGACGTGCAGCCAGTTCCTCTAGCCAGGCCATAGCTGCTTCGGGATCTTCTGGTGGCTCAGATATAACCTCATCGGATATTTCGGCCGTCAATTCTGTTTCTGTCGCTGGTGTTTCCAATTCGGGTAATTCAGGTTCTTCTTGCAACCAGTCTGGAATTTCGGCCGTTTCTTCTTCTGGTAACCCAGAGAACAGATCTGCCAAATCTGGCTCAGATGCCGATTCACCTGGCGGACCTAACTCCTCTAGCCAATCTGGCATCTCAACTTCTTGTGTGCTCTCAAACTCGGAGACAGCTTCTTCCATCTCCTCATCAACCAATTCAGAAACAATATTTTCTGGCTCTGGTTCGGAACTGGTTTCAGGCTCAACAGGTGGTTCGGTTTCGGCAGCCAGGGAATCAAAGAGGGAAGGTAATTCGTCCACAGGCGCATCATCACTGGCAGCCAGTTCTTCCAGCCAGGACATGGCTTCATCCAGTTCTTCAGCAGCGGAATCTATGATATCTGGTGCTTCAAGGTCAGCTTTGGCTGGTGATGTTTCGTCTGGTAATTCTGTCAGCATTTCCAGCAAAGCGTCTTCTTCTGGTTCGTCTGGTGCAGAGGGTTCAAATTCAGGCTCTGGTTCAAAGATTGGGGCTTCTTCGTCTTCTGGTTCAAAAACGGCCGTTGGTTGTTCATCGAAAGGCTCAGCCTGTTCCTCTTCCAGCAAGCTCTCGAACCAGCTAGATGTATCCAGCTCATCCACATTTTCTGGCGGTTCGGTTTCAAAAGCAGGTAAAGGTATTTCGGGAGATTCGCCTTCCCATTCCAATGTAGGTGGCTCTTCAACGGGAGCACCCTGGCCAGCAGTCAATTCTTCCAACCAACTTAACGCCTCTTCTTCATCACTGGCATCTTCATCTTGCGCTTGGTCTGTTAACGCAGCAGGTAATGTTTCAGCTGGTGCAGCTTCCTGATCTACTTCTTCTTGTAACCAGTCAGGGAGCAATTCTTCATCTGGTTCGCCCAGTTCAAATTCATCCAGCTCTTCAGCTACCAAATTGGTGTCGGTATCAGATAATTGGGGTTCAGAAGCAGCCAATTCTTCCAGCCAATCCAGTTCTTCGGCAGATTCTTCCGCAGCAGATTGTTTCTCTGGCTGTTGGTCCGGTTGTTCTTCCGGTTGACTGGTTGCTTTTTCTTCGTCACTAACTGTCACGATTTCCTCCGCTTCTTGGTCGTCGAATGGTTCACCTGGTTCAAAAGCCAGGTCAAGGGGTTCTTCTATGTTTTCCGGCCATGTTTCTGCTTCTAATGAGGGCCATTCTGATGATTCTTTTTCGCTTTCGGGTGGTTCGGTTGGTTTTCCCAGGGCATCAAGGTCGGGTTCTTCACCTAAAAGCCAGGCCGGAATTGATTCACCGTCTTGTTCGATGAGTTCACCAGTACCAAATGGTAGTGGGCTGGATTCGGCCGTTTCTGGCTCTTCTTCTCCTGCCAGGTCGGCCAGGCCTTCGTCTTCAGTCAGCCAGTCTGGAATTTCTTGTTCGGCAAAAGCAGGCTCGGAAGCAGATTCGGCCGTTTCCGGTTCTTCTTCTCCTGCCAGGTCGGCCAGTTCCTCGCCCAAAAGCCAGGCCGGAACTTCTGCGCCACCCTGTTCCACAAGTTCATCCGTACCAAACGGCCGTTCTTCCGTCGCCTCTGCCAACTCTTCTTCCACACCACCTTCTTCATCCGCATCCTGAAGCCAGGCCGGTATATCAAGCAAATCACTTTCAGCAGCAGCCTCCCCAATTTCATCCCCCATCACTTCAGCCAACCACTCACCCCCCTCTTCATCGGCGGCAAACGCTTCTTCAGGCCCGCCCGGCTCTTCACCCTCTCCCATCCATTGAGAAGCTATCAACGGATCAATTTGCACGGGCGTAAAATCGTCACCGGCAACATCTTCCAACCATTCTGGCAATTCAGCCAAATCTTCTGTCGAAGCCACAGGTGGAGTTAACTCGCCAGTATCAGGACCAGACAACCAGTCAGAGCCAATTGTATCAGGCTCTTCGCTTTCCAAAGTGAGATCATCAGACTCAAAATCAGGCAATTCTACAGACAGTTCCGGCTCTTCATCAGGGAGTTGGTCAAGTGGAGTTGCCTCTCTCGCTGCCTCTTGGAGCCAATCAGGCGCTTCTTCATCTACAAAGATATCTTCCGGGGGCTCTGGAGAAAGTTCTGGAGGGAGAGCCGTTTCCTCCGGCGCCTCTGGTGACAGTTCGGCAAACCAATCCGATTGGGCACTTGCTTCGACTGGCGCAGAAGCCACATCCGTAGAAAGCTCCTCATCTGCCTCAATATCTTCCAACCACTCAAAAAGGCCACCTTCTTCAACAGCAGGAGACCCTGCCTCCACCTCTTCTGAAGGTGTCGCCGATGTATAAGCAACATCTTCTTCCAAAAAGTCCACTTCAATGCGAGGCGGCAAAGGTGGCACACCCGGCGCACTCAAAGCACGTCCTACAACCGATTCCACATCAAAGTGCTCTGCATCCAGCAAGGTAAGTTGTTGCAAACGACGAATATATTGTTGTGCCTCTTCTACTCGTCCTGTCAGCAACCAGATTTCGGCCATAATCGCATTGGCCATTACACAATTAGGTAATTTTTCCAGCAAGCGTCGGCAAGTCTCTACCGCTTCTACACGTTGACCATCACGCCATAAAGATTCTGCCAGCAATACTTCCAGGTCAATTCGCTCCGGGTCTTTTGCCAATACCTGCCGTATTTCCAAAATAGCTGCCTGATACATCTCTCCCTTGTAATAAAGGCGTGCCAGCGCACCACTTGTCAAGGGAAAGCGCTCAGGAACAAACACCCCATTTTCTGGCTCGTTAGCTCTATTGTGCTTTTTGTACAGGCGGCGCAGTTCATCTTGAATGACCTGGTTGTAAGGTTCGATTTCAAAAGCGCGTTCCAAGTGCCAGATAGCTTGTTCTATCTGATCAAATTTTTGATATAAATCAGCCAGACCTACATGGGCAACAAAGTCGTTGGGGTCAGTGCTGAGCACGCGCTGGAACAAATCCATTGCCTCGGAATATTGTTCCAGTTCTACAAGTGCTTCGGCCAGCAAACGGTAGGTATCAATGTGGCGGGGATATTGTTGCAGGATGTGACGGCAATGAGCCACTGCCTCTTCGTAGTGGCTATCATCTAATAACCGCCGAATTTCATCCAGATAATCATGGAGCGCAATCTTGGACACGCGTACCCTTTTTAAGACAAGGTGCAAAACAATTTGTGAGTTTTGGCACCTGAATAGTCATTATGGTCAACCTGTAAGAATATTATGCAAAGTTTCACCTATTTAAGCAAGTGGTGTTTTTGGAGTTGGTGAACTAAGGGGGTGATGTCTTGTTCGTTTTCGGTCATTGCCCCTAATGGGTCCAGAATTTGGTCATGATGAAGAAGGGCATGGGCGAGGTTGAGAATGCCAAAGGTGAGAACCTGGTGGTGGTATCCTCCTTCGAGTACAAAGAGGATTCGGCCGTTACACAATTCGTCGGCCATATTTACCAACTGACGGCACATTTCGGCATAACCTCTCAGGCTCAACCCAGCCATGGCTAAAGGATCTTGCCAGTGGGCATCGAAACCGGCTGAGACGAGAATCAATTCGGGTTGAAAGGTTCGCGCTTTGGGGTAAATAATTTCTTGCAAAATACGGCCGTATCCCACATCTCCTACAAATGCCGGTAATGGTACATTCACGGTGTACCCTTCGCCCACACCTTGTCCTGTTTCTCGCAAAGCCCCTGTTCCTGGATAAAACAAACGGGGTAAGTAAAGGTGCATTGAGACAAATAAAACAGTGTCGTCTCCATAAAAAATTTCTTGTGTGCCATTTCCGTGGTGCACATCAAAGTCCACAATCATAATACGACGTACACCACCAACTGCCTGTGCGTGTCGGGCGGCCACAGCCACATTGTTGAACAAACAAAAGCCGCTGACACGTTTACTTTCGGCATGATGTCCTGGTGGACGAACGAGGGCCAGGCCATTAACGGCCGTTCCACCCACTATCTGCTCCACCATACCACTTACCGCTCCCGCCGCCATTCGTGCCAACTCATAGCTCTGTGACACCGCATACGTATCCCCCAAATCCAACACGCCACCACCTTGAGCAGCCACCTGCTGAATACGGGCGACCAACGCCGGCACATGCACTCGCTCCAACATCTCTGGCGATGCCAGCATTGGCTCTACCAAAGACAAATCAGCCAGCACACCATAACGCTCCAGTGCTGGCATCAACGACAACATCCGCTCGTGACTTTCAGGGTGCCCCCGCTGCGTATGTGCCAAAGCCGGCACATAAGCCAATAATGTATCCATCATTTTTACCTCTACCCTACATTATACTACAGCCCAAATAAAAAGGGCGCGGAATAATAACCGCGCCCTATCTTCCCTGACAATTAACTCTTCTGGTGATTATCCACCAAAGATCATATACACCAAACCCTGACCATTGGCAAAGAACGCCACCAAACCAGCAAACACAACCGATGCCATAGACATCAGCTTAATGAGAATGTTCAGCGACGGACCAGAAGTATCCTTGAACGGATCACCAACCGTGTCACCAACAACGGCCGATTTGTGCGCTGCAGATCCCTTACCACCGTGATTACCCTCTTCAATATACTTCTTGGCATTATCCCACGCACCACCGGCATTCGCCATCATCACAGCCATCGCAAAACCGGTTGTCAGGCCACCAGCCAGCAAGCCCAATACGCCAGCCACACCAAACAGCACACCAACTGTAACCGGCACCAAAATAGCCAACAAAGCTGGTGCTATCATCTCACGTTGAGCCGACGCCGTACTGATTTCTACACAACGGGCATAATCCGGCTTCTCTGTCCCTTCCAAAATACCCGGCTTTTCCCGGAACTGTCGCCGCACTTCCTCAACCATGCCACCAGCCGCCCGACCAACTGCCCGCATGGTCATCGCCGAGAAGAAGAAAGCCGTTGCCGCCCCAGCAAATACACCAATTAACACAGACGGATTCAACATCGAGACATTATAAAAGTTCATAAAATCTTGCATATTCCACTCCGCCACGGTACGCCCAGCAAGCTCCGGTAACCCTTCGCCACCATGCAAGGTCAGAGCCAGACGCACTTCTTCCAGATAGGCAGAGAGTAATGCCAACGAAGTCAGTGCCGCAGAACCAATAGCAAAACCTTTACCCACAGCCGCTGTGGTATTACCGACTGCATCCAATTGGTCTGTACGTTGCCGCACTTTCGGATCAAGGCCAGACATTTCTGCATTGCCGCCGGCATTATCGGCAATTGGGCCATACGCATCGGTGGCCAGGGTAAAGCCCAATGTAGATAGCATACCCACGGCTGCAATGCCTACACCATACAAGCCCATAGATACGTTTTCCGCCCCACCCATTGTAAAGAAACTAATGGTGATGCCAATGACAATAGCCACCACCGGAATACCGGTTGACTCCATTCCAACAGCCAATCCTTCAATGAGCAGGGTGGCCGGACTGGTTACTGCCTGGTCAGCAATACCGCGTGTGGGGCGGAATGCATGAGATGTGTAGTATTCTGTTGCCTTACCAACAACAATACCGACTACCAAACCGGTAACGATGGAGATCCACACAGCAAAGGCATTGGGTAATTCCAGTAGATAAACGACTGGCAAGGAGAGCACTGCAATACCGATGGAACTGCCATACAATCCTCGGCTGAGGGCACTGATAAGGCGTGCCTGAGTAGCACTTTCGTCAGCACGTACCATATAGACGCCAAGGATGGAGAGGGCAACACCAATTGCTGCCAGTACCAGAGGGGCAGCAATGTAGCGTAATTGCATCTCCATAAGAGAAACGCCACCAAGGAAGGATGATCCGGCGGTAGCGACGGCGGCTACACCCAAAGCGGCCGTTGCCAAAATAGAACCAGCATATGATTCGTACAAGTCCGCGCCCATACCGGCCACATCGCCTACGTTGTCACCTACGTTGTCAGCAATAACGGCCGGATTGCGGGGATCGTCTTCGGGGATACCGGCTTCTACCTTGCCTACCAAATCGGCACCGACGTCAGCCGCTTTCGTGTAAATTCCACCACCTACACGGGCAAAGAGGGCTTGAGTGGATGCACCCATTCCGAAGCTAAGCATTGTAGCCGTAATTTGAGGTAATGGATTGGCAGCTACACTAATGAAGCTGCTGGGGAAAACGGCTGGGAACAGGTAGTACAGAATGAGGAACCAGAGTGTAATGTCTAGCAGGGCAAAGCCAACCACAACCAAACCCATTACGGCTCCGGCACGCAGAGCAACTTGCAAACCTCCGTTCAGGCTTTGGCTGGCAGCATGGGCTGCCCGGGCAGAAGCGTTGGTGGCTGTTTTCATGCCAAAGAAGCCGCACAGACCAGAGAAAAAGCCGCCTGTGAGGAATGCAACCGGTACGATTGGGTTCTGTAAGCCCAGAAAGGCTAAAATGGTGAAGATGACGAAGAGTACCCCGAATACGAGAGCGACGACTCGATATTGTCGGGACAGGTAGGCCATTGCACCTTCACGTACGGCCTGGGCAATTTCTATCATGGTGGGTGTTCCTTCGCTTTCGCGCATTACCTGGCGATAAAAGTACCAGGCAAAACCCAGAGCGAGAAGGGAGCCAATGGGGGCCAGCCACCAGATGAGCGGCAAAGCTGGCCGTGAATCGGCTTGAGCCGCAACTGAGAATAGTGTTACTTGATCCATTGTTTTAGATTTTCCTCCTGCAAATATGTTCTGTAATAGGGTTTTTCATAAAGAAAAAGCGGGGGTTGTCCCGCCATTGTTCGAGTTGTGTGGTGAAATAGCCAAAGAGGCGGGAAAATTGTAACGAATGTCACAAACGATGTCAAACGTGCCTAGTTGTGGTGTAAGTGGGTGTGGAAACGGCCGTATCCAACCAGAGTGCTGACTACCTGGAATATAGCATTTTTTTCGATTATCTTTTTGGTAGCAGGATAGGGGAAAAACAGGGCTGACATTTTTCGTTGCCAGCCCTGTTGATTTTTAATCGGCGAGGGTGGACAGATCACCTACATCTTGTCCAAGGGCACGGGCTTTGAGAACACGTCGCATAATTTTACCAGAGCGAGTTTTGGGCAGGCTGTCAACAAAGTCAATGGTAGCCGGTTTGGCAATAGGCCCCATTTCGTGGGCAACGTGTTCCTTGAGTTCGTTGGCGAGTTGTTCGCTGCCTTCGTATCCCTGGCGGAGAATGCAGTATGCTTTGATGATGTTGCCTTTGAGTTCATCCGGAACACCAATAACGGCCGCTTCGGCCACGGCAGGATGGCTAACAAGCGCACTTTCAATTTCGGCCGTTCCCAGACGATACCCGGATACTTTAATCACATCATCAATACGGCCGATTATCCAGATATACCCGTCTTCATCCTTTTTGGCGCTATCACCCGGCAAATACCAACCCTGATCAGAGAACTTGCTCCAATATTGCTCAACATACCGATCAGGATCGCCATAAATAGTGCGCAACATGGCCGGCCACGGTGTTTTGATAACCAGGTAACCTTCTTCATTCGGTGGAACAGAGTTACCCTCGTCATCCACCACATCCACTTCCACACCCGGAAACGGCCGTGTTGCCGAACCTGGCTTCAGCGGCACACATGGCAACGGTGTAATCATAAAATTCCCCGTCTCCGTCTGCCACCAGGTATCCATAATCGGGCAACGCTCCTTACCGATCACCCGATAATACCAGCGCCATGCCTCCGGATTAATTGGCTCACCAACTGTTCCCAGCAAACGCAAACTGGAAAGATCATGCCGATTGGGCCAACTCTCGCCAAAGCGCATCAACCCACGAATTGCAGTAGGCGCTGTGTACAAAATTGTAATGCCATACTTGGCAATCAATGACCACCAGCGATCCGGATAAGGATAAGTAGGCGCACCTTCATACATAAAGCTGGTAGCCCCCAACACCAACGGCGCATAAACAATATAACTATGCCCGGTAATCCAGCCCGGATCAGCCGCACACCACCATACATCCTCTGGCTTAATGTCAAATACCCACTTGAGCGTGGTCGCCGTCCCCACCATATATCCCCCGTGGGTGTGCAAAATGGCCTTGGGCTTACCAGTTGTTCCTGACGTATATAAAAGGAAAAGCGGATCCTCCGCATCCATCACCTCAGTGGGTGCTTTCGGATCTGCAATCGGCAACGTCATCAATTCGTGATACCAGTAATCCCGGCCAGGCACCATCTCCACATCATGGCCAGTACGACGCACACAAATAACGGACTGGACACTACCGGAGCGCTCCAGTGCCTCATTGGCTATCTTTTTAAGCTGGACAATGTTGCCACGCAACCACGCACCATCGCAAGTAATAAGCAGCTTGGACTGACTATCTTCAATACGTTCATGGAGGGCCTCGGTAGAAAAGCCACCATAGACAACCGAATGCATGGCGCCAATCTTGGCACAAGCCAGCATGGCAATCATAAGCTCAGGGACGCGCCCCATGTAAATGGTGACACGATCTCCCTTGCCGACCCCCATAGAGCGGAGCACACTGGCAAATTTGCAAACTTCGTGGTTGAGCTGCTGATAGGTATAGACACGTGTATCACCCGGCTCTCCTTCAAAGATAAGAGCGGCTTTGTTACGAACGGCCGTTCTCATATGCCGATCCAGGGCGTTGTGGACAATATTCACCTTTGCCCCCACAAACCACTTGTAAAACGGCGCGTTGCTATCATCCAACACACTCTCCCACGGCTCATACCATTCAAAATTCTCCGCCGCAATCTTGCCCCAAAAGCCAGCCAAATCAGCCCTGGCCGCCGCCGCCACCTTCTCATAATCCTTAATATGTGCATTGGCAATTACTTCCGGAGGGGGATAATATACCTCACCAACCAGTCCGTTTTGCTTCGACATCAAGCACCTCCTTCCTAAAATAGCGAACAAACGGAACAATAAAGCGGTATGGTTCAAGTATAGTCAGAAAAACAAGATTCGTAAACCAGACCACAAAATATAACAAAAAGCAATCAGTCGCAAACTTTAAGGGGGCAATATGTCAGCAACAAAAATCGTTATCATTGGCGCAGGCAGCGCCAGCTTTGGCCCAACCACCCTTGCCACCATCTTACGCGAACCAGCCCTGCAAGGAAGCGAACTCGCACTGGTAGACACCAATGAAGCCACCCTGGAAATGGTTTATCAGGTCGCCATACGTATGAATCAATCATGGGACGCCAACATGAAAATTACAGCCAGCACCAACCGGCGTGATGTACTGGCAAACGCCCACTTCGTCGTTGTCTCCATCGAAGTACCCCCACGAGAAGAGCTATGGCGAAAAGACTGGGAAATCCCGGTCAAACATGGCTTACGTCAGCCCTATGGTGAAAACGGTGGCCCTGGAGGATTAATGCATGCATGTCGCCAGATTCCGCCGTTTATGGAAATTGTGCGAGATATGGAAACATTGTGTCCAGAAGCCTGGCTGATAAACTTTAGCAATCCCTTGCCACGCATCACCCGCGCCGTTACAAAATACAGTCGTATTCGTACAGTAGGAAAATGCCATCAAATTAATGTGGGCTATGGCATCGCAGCGGTTTTGTTGCGAGAGCGATACGGTGTACATGTACCAGAAGGGACCAATTTCCACTCCGATCCGGGAAATGTAGGTACAATCCACCAGTTTGCAGAAATTGGTCGGCGGTATGTAGATATTAAAGCGGCCGGGCTGAATCATTTCATCTGGCTGGTGGACATTCGCGACAAGGAGACGGGAGAAGATTTGTATCCGGCTTTACGTGAAGCATTGGCCAATGCACCTGCTTCGCTGGAGCCGTTTTCGATGGCGTTGTTCCGTGTGTTTGGCTACTGCCCCTTGCCGGGAGATACGCACCTGGCGGAATATTTGCCCTGGGCACATGATCCACTGGCTAAGCCGTGGGAAAAGTATGCCATTCCCTTGTATCGGTGGAGTGAAAATGAAGCAGCACGGGAGTATTTACATTATATGTTGGCGCAAATGGCAAAGGGAGCAATGCCGGTAGATGGTTTGCGGGAAGTATTAAGTGAGGGGGCGGCAGAGTTGATTGTGGCAATAAATGATAACCAAAATTATTATGATGAATCGGTGAATATTCCAAATGAAGGGGCAATTAGCAACTTGCCTGATGAAACAATTGTGGAAATTCCAGCTATGGTGAGCGGAATGGGAGTCCAGGGGCTACATATAGGGGCTTTGCCTGAGCCAATTGCAGAGCTTTGTCGGCGGGAGGCAGCGTTGGTGGAAATGGTGGTGGACACGGCCGTTACCGGTGACCGCTCCCTTGCTCTACAAACCCTGCTCCTCGACCCCATGATCAACGATATTGACCGCGCCCGCGCCATCCTGGACGATTACCTCAAGGAATTCGCTCCCTACCTGCCCCAATTTCAGTAAATCTATCCACAAACAAAATCCCAATAGGAGAAAAAATGACTACAAATAAGACCCAACCTAATAACAAAAGTGTAACCGAGTTCTTAAACAGCATCCCAGACGAAAAAAAACGAGCAGACAGCTTTGAAATCATGCACCTGATGCAAGAAATAACCGGCGAAACCCCAGAAATGTGGGGAGACAGCATCGTGGGATACGGCCGTTACCGATACCAATACGCCAGTGGTCGCCAGGGCGAATGGTTCCTCGTCGGCTTCTCCCCCCGCAAACAAAACCTCACCCTCTACATCATGTCCGGCTTCGACAACTACCACAAACTACTCAACAACCTCGGCAAACACAAAACAGGCAAATCATGCCTCTACATCAAACGACTGGACGACATCAACCGGGAAACACTCACCGAACTAATCCGGCAATCAGTTGCCCACATGCAAGCCACAAACGAATCATAACAAACCCGTGGCGGGCTATTTGCACTCACCTTCCCCTCGCCCAATCAACAAAGATGAGGCAAAATACCCGCCACACAAACACACAATTCAGACATAACCCAAACCAAAAAAGCAGAGGAATTTATGACCACCGACGATAAAAAAGTGATCTACTCCATGATCCGCGTGGGGAAAGTCGTCCCCCCCAACAAAACCATTTTGCGCGACATCTCCCTCTCCTACTTCTACGGCGCAAAAATCGGCGTACTTGGCCTCAACGGCGCCGGTAAATCCACCCTCCTGAAAATCATGGCCGGCGTAGACAAAGACCACCTGGGAGAAACCGTCCTCGCCCCCGGCTACACCATTGGCTACCTGGAACAAGAACCCCTGCTAGACAGCAATAAAACCGTCCGCGAAGTCGTAGAAGAAGGCGTACAAGAAATCGTTGACGCACTACGCGAATTCGACGAACTCAACATGAAATTCGCCGAACCACTTTCAGACGAAGAACTCAACGAACTGGTCGAAAAACAAGGCAAACTCCAGGAAAAACTAGACCACATGAACGCCTGGGACCTGGACAGCCGCCTCGAACTGGCAATGGACGCCCTCCGCTGTCCTCCCGGCGATACACCCGTTTCCGTCCTCTCCGGTGGCGAACGCCGACGAGTCGCTCTCACCCGTCTCCTGCTACGCCAGCCTGATATTCTCCTGCTCGACGAACCCACCAACCACCTTGATGCTGAATCTGTTGCCTGGCTGGAAAAACATCTACGGGACTATCCTGGTACAGTCATTGCCGTCACCCATGACCGCTATTTTCTGGACAATGTCGCTGGTTGGATCTTGGAGTTGGATCGCGGGCATGGTATTCCCTGGAAAGGAAACTACTCTTCCTGGCTGGAGCAAAAACAGGAACGATTGCGTCGCGAAGAAAAAGCTGAATCCGCCCGCCGCCGTACTCTGGAGCGGGAGCTGGAGTGGATTCGGATGACACCTCGAGCCAAACAGGCCAAATCAAAAGCTCGTATTAATGCTTATAACCAGTTGCTGGAACAAGATACAGAACGCACGCCGGAAGAATTGGAAATCTACATTCCGCCGGGGCCTCGCCTTGGTGATGTGGTTATTCGGGCACAAAATGTAACGAAAGCATATGGTGATAAATTGTTATACGAAGACATGACGTTTGACGTGCCGCCGGGAGCCATTGTAGGGATTGTTGGGCCGAATGGGGCTGGCAAGACAACCCTGTTTCGCATGATAGTGGGGCAAGAACAACCGGACGATGGGGTGTTGGAAATCGGCCAAACGGTAAAACTGGCTTATGTTGATCAATCTCGGGAAACGTTAGACCCTGATAAAACTGTTTGGGAAGAAATTTCTGACGGGCAGGAGTATATTATGTTGGGTAACCGGCGGGTAAATTCACGAGCGTATGTAGCCCGATTTAATTTTACAGGCAGTGACCAGCAAAAGAAGGTGGGCAGTTTGTCTGGAGGTGAGCGGAATCGGGTTCATTTGGCCAAGATGCTGAAGTCGGGAGCGAATGTTTTGCTGTTGGACGAGCCTACAAATGATCTGGATGTAAATACGTTGCGGGCGTTGGAGGAAGGGTTGCTCAATTTTGCGGGTACGGCTTTGGTGATTTCGCATGATCGTTGGTTTCTGGACCGGATTGCAACGCATATTTTGGCGTTTGAGGGGGATAGCCAGGTGGTGTGGCATATTGGGAATTGGAGTGAGTATGAGGCAGCACGGCGGGAGCGATTGGGGGCAGCGGCCGATCGTCCTCATCGAATTACGTATCGTAAATTGCGGCGGTGAGTTGAGATGAAGCTGGATGCGTGGTCTGTGAGGTTGCACCAATTGGCTTCCGGGCGGGTAACGCTGGTGGCTGTGGTGGTGTTTTTGTTGTTTGTGGGTGTGGTTTTACCGGCATGGACGGGTGGGGCTGATGTGCCTGCCCCTGATTTGATGTTTACGTATTCTGCCAGCAGGTTGTATGAGGTGGCGGATGCGTTGGGGGAAAACGGCCGTTTTGCCTACATTCGTGATCGGTTTACGCTGGATGTGATTTGGCCGGTAATCTATACGTTCTTTCTGGTAACGACTATCAGCTGGCTGGCACAACATGGCCTGGAGCGAACATCTGGCTGGCAGAGGGCAAACTTGTTGCCGCTGGCGGCAGTTCTGTTTGATTTGCTGGAAAATGTGTCCACGGCGCTGGTGATGGCCCGGTACCCGGCGGAAACGGCCGTTGTTGCCTCGTTAGCCGGTTTCTTTACTCTCTTCAAATGGCTGCTGGTTGGTGCAAGTTTTGCTGTATGGGCGTTTGTGGCCTGGTGTGCGTTGTACCGCCTGTTACGCCATTAACGGACATGATGGTTATGCGGAGTGGCAGGGGAAACGGCCGTATGCGCCCGCCTAAGCCACTCCTCGCCGATTCACCAACACCATCAACCCACCCAAAATGAGAAGAACCACCATCAATGCCCCAGACCAGGCAGCCACCCCCGCATACCCTAATGCATTCACATCAATAAAAAAATAAGGGTAATACCCCACCCTTGGCCCCCGAAACAGCCAATACACCAGATAAGCGACAGGATAAATCAGCCACACAAATGGATCACGCCAGGTAAGCTTCCCTTTGGGAACCACCCGCCAAAAATACACAGCACCAAGAACAGGTGAGAGAGTATGTGCTGTCAGTTGCGGTATCCAGTCGATGACCGAATCCAATTCGCCCGGCCCGCCCAACAGAAACCAGAACCCCAACCCCACAAAGGCAATGTACAGGCAAAAGGCAGACTGGACAGAAGCAGATTGGAACCAGTTGGCCAGGCGGCCACGCCCCCACAACAACGCCGCCGCCATCACAATGATCATGCCGTTGGAGAAGTTGGTGAAGTAGCTAAATGTAACCACCGTGGCCGAACCCCATTCGCGCACGGGTGTGGCTGCCAATCGCTGGATGTACCAGATTGAAATCCCAATCAAAGAGGAAAGTAACAATGCCCATAACAATAGCTGTTGTTCTCGGCTTTGCTCTGTTTTCATTTCACGCCTCCGGGGTTTTTGTTATCCTATGCCAGAGGCGGTTGGTTGTCAATACTGTTGCGGGAAAAACGGCCGTTTCCCGTTGGCGCTGGTGTAGAGGGGGAACATCTGTTCTCCCACTTCCACCCAACAACAATCTTTTCTTGACATGTCTAACCGTCTCATTATACTGTAACAGAAACGGGGTCGCATTTCCGGGATAAGCTAACACAGACCCTAGCCGTTAAGGAAAATTGCATCCCCTTTGAACCAAGGCATTCAACAAATGCCCTTTTCTACAGCAGTTGGTATGCTGGTTATTGACTGTTTTGACCCGGAAGACTACGACCAATTGCAACAGTGGGCGGATGAGGAATTCCGATCGGTTCCCCAGTTAATTCACGCGA
>RFGV01000545.1 GCA_003696605.1 Chloroflexota bacterium
ATGAGACTGGGCTTGTTAAACCTGGGACTGTACACAACGGAATGACGTTTGGGTCTGCCGTATCCCTACATGGCGCAGTGTTGGCTGTTGGTGCCCCAGGGCACCCATCGTGTGCGGCTGGTGTAGGGGGCAATCGGTCTGACACGGGATGTGCATATGCGGGTGCGGCGTATGTGTACCGACACAATGGCACACACTATGTGGAGGAGGAGTTCCTCAAAGCACTGAACCCCAGACCCCATTATTCGTTCGGCCGCTCCATCTCTGTCTCTTCTAATGCTACTCATGAGATCATTGCTGTGGGCAGCCCCAATGATGCTTCTTGTGGTGCTGGTTGGGGGGCGGATCCGTTTAATTTTACTTTTTCGTGTATGAACACTGGTGCAGTTACTGTGTTTACTCGGCCGAGGTCTGGGGGCTCGTGGGTGGCTGTTGGGTTCCTCAAAGGAGGCCCCCCGCGATCTTCGTTTTCCGCACAGTTTGGTTATTCTATGTCCCTACAAGGTTCACGTCTAGCTGCCGGTGCCCCGTATGAGACTGGCCCCCCCGCTGAACATGGGGCCGTGTATGTATTGGATTTGGCCTATGTGGGGTCTTGATTTATGTCTGATGCAACGGTGTCGCCTGTCATGGGTGTGAGTCCATCTCGCACCTCTGTGCCCACGCCTGTGTATGGTGTGAATGTGACGGAGACTGCTGTGGAGGCCTCTGGTAAGTTGGGTGTACCGATTATACTGAATGGGTCTTCTCGATTTAGTGCGTTTGGGTATTCGGTGTGCCAGACGTCCAGGTACATTGCTGTTGGTGCTCCTTGGTCAAACTCTAATGAGGGGGAAGCGTATCTCTTTGTTATTATCGGTGGGGTCCCTACCTTGTTATTCCGGTCCAAATTTCGAGATTACTCCGAGGGCTCGTTAGTTGGGGTTTCTGTTGCGATTGCGGAGGCTACGAACACCAGCAATGGGGGCCATGTGCTTGTGCTTGGAGGAAAAAATGACCCGGGTGTGTGCAATGCTCCTGTGAATGGGACATCCTGTGGTACTGAGTCAAATGCAGGCGGAGCCCTTGTATATGAGTCCGACCCAACGGACTCGTCAGTCTGGGTCCGCACGGCCTATCTAAAGGCCGTTGACGGAGGTGCTTCTCATTACTTTGGTTGGTCCACAGCTGCCCTTGAAGACTGGATTGCCATTGGTGCCCCTAATGAAGA
>RFGV01000546.1 GCA_003696605.1 Chloroflexota bacterium
AATCTATATGATTTAATAAAATGGCGTTTGCATCAATCTGCGAATAACCCATTCTAATATTATCGCTATCTATCTCTGTTGCCATTGAGTGGCCTGCGCTATTCGCAGACAAATAAGTAAAGCGGTATGATGCGCCAATATCATTGTTTATGCGCAAGCGCGGCCAGTCATTGGTTGCGGGTTTTATATAAAGCCTGACTAACAAAGACTTATATGCAGATAAATCGGAAAAATTAATTGTTACAGTATTAGGATAACTGCCTTCAACATCTTGCACATTAGAATATAACAAATTGCTTGGTGCGCCGACCCATGTAGGCGCGCCAGAAGACACAGAAAGGTAATTGCCATTGGTAGGTGCGTTGGTAGGGGTAAGCCCCCCCAGCCCATTGGCATAAAATGCGCTGCCAGCTGGCGCAGCCGACAAGTCCGTACCCGTCCCGCCGCGAGAGGTGGGCAATACACCCGTCGTTATCTTTTCGGCGGGCAAGTCTGGGATGTCATCTGCAACAAGCGGACGCCCCTCATACGCACCGCCGCCAGTTGCGGTTGCTAACACATGATTATCTAATTGCGGGGCACTGCTTACGTCAGAAAAATCACTTAACTGAGATGGTGGGGTAACCCAACTTAGCAAGCCACTGGAATATATTAATATTTGCCCATCAGCGCCTAGTGGCAGCCCAGAAATCTGGCTATAATTTAAATATGCCAAACTGCCAGCAGGCGCTGAAGATAAATCCGCTCCCGTGCCGCCATATGGGAGCTTTAATCTGCCAGAGGCAATATCATTCGCCGATGCGATTTTGCCGCTTGGCTGAGTCGTTCCCGCCAATCTATTGCCAATAATTGGTGCTTTCACCACAACCTAACTCCCTTATTTTATGATATACCAAAGACATAAATCTGATAACGGCGAAAAGTTGCTGCCCCACTAAACAAAAAATTTAAACTGCTAACTGTCGCCGATGCTACATTGTAACGCGCAGTGCTTAAACTGTGCAACCCATTAGAACTGACCCCAAATGCATCAATGTGCAAATAATTATCCATGCTATAATCATGATTATAGATTAATATATTGGCAAATTGAATTATAGGGAAATCAGAGCTTGTAACCATCCACGCGCACGTCGCCTCTGTCACATTAGAATATGCAGACAAATTATGCCCTGTGCTTGTGCTGACATAATATGATTGTGTGTAATTAGTTAACTCATCCCCATTAATTCTCATTTGCAGCCATGCGTTTGAAGACGGGATAGTCCGCGCGACAACCCTAATAGCTCGATAGCTGGTAGTATCTGGCAGAGATATTGTAATGGGTGCGGCGTACACCCCATCTGTGGTTTGAACTGCCGAACCAATCAATGTTTCTACCCCATATTGCGCGCCCCCCGACGGAGAACTCCATGTTGGGGCAGAGCCTGTGGTTTTTAATACTTGCCCCTCCGAACCAACGGGCAGTGCCGAAACCCCGCCTACCCCATCAGAATAGAGGATAGCCCCCGCCCCCGCAGCCGACAAGTCCGTACCCGTCCCGCCGCGAGAGGTGGGCAATACACCCGTCGTTATCTTTTCGGCTGGCAAGTCTGGGATGTCATCTGCAACAAGCGGACGCCCCTCATACGCCCCCCCACCAACTGCGGTTGCCAATACGTGATTGGGTAATTGGGGGGCACTGCTTACATCGGACAAATCGCTCAACTGCGAGGGGGGTGTAACCCAACCTAAAGCCCCCAAATTTACGCCGAGAACTTGTCCATCTGCGCCCGAAGCCAAAAACCCAAACGTCCCTGTACTAGAAAAATATAATAACAAACTTTCTGGGGCAAGGCTAAAATCGCTGCCTGTCCCACCAAATTGCACAGGCAATATCCCCGAATTGATGTCGCTGGCATTGGCCGAAGAAGCTTGTTCTGAAGTAGAAGGCGATATAACACCTTGCTTGCTAATTGGAATATTCATCACACTACCCCATAAACATAAAATTCGTAGACTCGCCACGAGGTTGCTGAAGCGGTAAAATACAACGAGGTCAAAGCGGGCTGTATGTCATTATAATAGCCATATACAAACAACTCTTGTGCTTGGCGACTTATTGCGTCACTATAAATATATATATAATCACC
>RFGV01000547.1 GCA_003696605.1 Chloroflexota bacterium
GCCCCGGTAGAATGCGCCAAACGTACAATACGCCGGGTGATGGCCTCAAGCATACGGCTCGATTCCATGATTCCCCCAAATACCATAGCTGATAATATCAGCCAAATGGTGGGCAACATGCCGGCCATCCCTTTTGTGCTCAGCAGCTCTGTTACCACGGGCTCGGGCGTTTCTATTTGCATGCTTGTATAAATAGACTTCATCAGTACTTCATAATAGACTTTCCAGGAGTTGACGCCGCCCCCCAATTCCACTATCAATTGAGGTTGTGCCAACAGCGCCGCCAGTGCGCCCAATAAAGTACCCGCCAGCAGGGAAGGCAAGGCCGGTACCCCCTTCACTATCATGAAAATAACAATCAGGGGCACCACCAGCAAGCTCCAGTGAATCCAAAACTTTGTTTCTATTGCTTGCAGAATATGGCTTACATCTACTGCTTGGTCTGCCACTTCCAGGTTGAAGCCCCAAATCAAAAAAACAATGAGTGTGATTGTGATGGAAGGAATGGTGGTGTAGGTCATGTAGCGAATGTGCGTAAACAAGTCGGTGCCGGCCACCGCCGGTGCCAGGTTGGTAGTGTCAGAAAGGGGCGACATCTTATCGCCAAAGTAAGCCCCGGAAATGATAGCCCCGGCAATAACGCCTTCTTCCAAGCCCAAGGCTTTGCCTATACCCAACAGGGCAATACCCACCGTGGCAATGGTGGACCAGGAGCTGCCGGTAGCCAGCGAAACCACTGCGCTGATAACACAAGCGGCAAATAAGAATATGGTCGGATTCAGGATTTTCAAGCCGTAATAAATCATGGTAGGCACCACCCCGCTAATCATCCAAGTGCCGGCCAAGGAGCCAATGAGCAGCAGTATAAGGATAGCCCCCATCGAAGAGTCGATGCTTTTCAGGATGCCGGCCCGCATGACTTTCCACGACACCCCTTGTGTGCCGGCGAGCAAAGCAGCCACTGCCCCGGACAATATCAAAACAATTTGATTGGAACCGCTCAAACCGTCATCACCAAAAATACTGATATTAACGCTCAGCAAGCCTATTAAAAAAAGGATGGGAAGCAAAGCTATGCTCAAAGGGGGAACAGGTGTAGA